>NZ_JAGEKO010000002.1:0-98858 GCF_017565345.1 Agrococcus sp. TF02-05
TCATGACGCAGCCGAGCGCGTAGAGGTCGGTCGCGGGCGTCGCTCTGCCTCCGTCGGCCTGCTCGGGCGCCATGTACGCGGCGCTCCCGACGATCGTCGAGGTCGCGGTGAGCTGCCCGCTCGTGCCCTCGACGCTCGCGATCCCGAAGTCGACGACCTTGAGCCTGCCCGAGGCGTCGAAGACGAGGTTGGCCGGCTTGATGTCGCGGTGCACGATGCCGATGCTGTGGATCGCCGCGAGCGCCGCCGCGGTCTGCTCGGCAATCTCGACCGCCCGGTCGATCGGCAGCGGCTCCCCGCCCTCGAGCAGCTCCGCGACGGCGGGGCCGGGCAGCAGCTGCATCACGAGGAAGGCGGTGCTGCCGTCGGTGCCGGAGTCGAAGACCGTCACGACGTGCTCGTGCGCGAGCGCAGCGGCAGCGCGGCCCTCGCGCCGGAAGCGCTCGGCGGCGCTCGGATCGCTGCTCGAGCTGAGGTCGACCGTCTTCACGGCGACCTCGCGCCCCAGCACCCGGTCGAGCCCGAGCCACACCTGCCCCATGCCGCCGAGGCCGAGCGGGCGCACGAGCTCGTAGCGCGACGCGAGCACCGTCCCGGGGATCATGTCCCCCATGATCCCGACCGCTCCTGAACGCGGCGATGGAGTTCCCTCAGGGGTCGCGCGGCGCGGGCGCCGCGGCGCGGGGTGGAACCGTCGGCGCGCTACTCGTCGCGGCGCAGCTCCTGGCGGGCGGCGAGGTCGTGGGCGATCGCCGTCGCCTCGTCGCGCAGCTCGTCGTCGCCGAGCTCGCCCGACTGCACCTGCTGCACGAGCCGCCGGAACGCGGGGTTCTGCATGAGTGCCTTGAGCCCGTCCGCGGCGCGCTCGGGATCGTCGGTCGGCAGGCTCGCGGCGGCGGCGTCGAAGTCGATCTCGGGCTGCTCCTGCATGCCGGGAGCGTAGCGCGAGCGCGCGGAGCGCGCTTCGTCGCGCAAGCCGTCTGACGGCGCGCTCAGTCGACGAAGACGGCGCGGGCCGTCGCGGTGACGTCGAGCCGCAGGCCCTCGGGCAGCAGGAGCGAGACGACCGGCGGGCGCCACGAGCTCGAGACGGAGACCGTCGCGCTCCGGGCGTCCGCGCTCACGCCCTCGACCCGCACGGCGTCGAGCTCTCCCGCGGCCTCCGCCGCCCAGGCCGCGGCCGCGCGCTGCACCGCAGCGTCGGCGAGCTCCGGCGCCGCCGAGGCGCCGTCGAAGCGGACCTGCTCGAGCGCGAACGCCTCCGCGGCGGCGAGCGCCGCGCCGTCGGCGACCGTGAAGAGCCGCCGGCGCTCGACGAGCATGCTCGTCGCCGCGGCGACCGCGAGCACGAGGGCGAGCGCGAGCGCCGCGAAGCCGATCGTCAGCACGAGCGTCGATCCTTCCTCCTCGTGCGCGAGCCGCGACCGCGCGCGCCTCACGGGGAGCCGCCGAAGGCCGAGACCGGTTGGCTCGCGAGCGCCGAGACCGGCACGCCGACGCCCGCCCCCAGGCGCAGGCCCGGCGGCGCGAGCGGGAGCGGCACGGTCGCGTCGAGCCTGACCGAGACCGTGCCGCGCGGGGTGTCGCACGCGTCGGGCGCGGGGTCGCACGCGATCGCGACCCGCACCGCATCGGCGGAGAGCCCCGCGTCGGCCAGCGCGACGCGGATCGCCCGATCGGCCGCGGCCATGCCGTGCTCGTGCGAACCGGACTGCGCGATCGCCCGCGCCGCGTGGCGCGCGCCGCCCTCGATGCCCAGCACGGCGTGCTGGATCTGACCGAGCGCGAGCACGAGGTAGACGAGCGGCACGAGCAGGATGACGCCGACCGTCAGGAACTCGATCGAGGCGGAGCCGTCCTCGGACGCGAGCCGATGGCGGCCGGTCGCGCGCCGCTCAGCCGAGCGATTCCACCGGTGCATGACCGGCGACCTCCAGCGCGACGGGGCCGACGAGCCCGAGCATCGGCAGGGGCGCCGCGACGCGGATCTCGATGGTCTCGAGTCCTGCGACGACGGCGCTCGAGGCGCTCACCCGCTCGGCGTAGCCGGGGCCGATCGCGGTCGTGATGAGCTCGCGCGTGCGCTCGACGCCGGCCGCGGCATCCGAGCCGAGCAGCGAGGCGTGCCGCGCGCCCTCGGCCGCCGCATCCGCGACGGTCGCGCGCACGTGGAGCGCGAGCGAGAGCTGCATGACCGACAGCACGAGCACGACGAGCAGGCCCGCCACCATGGCGAACTCGGCGACCGCCGATCCGCGCTCGTCGGTCAGCCGCATCAGAAGCTCGTGACGCGCTCGATCGCCTGCTCGAAGACGCCCTGGAGCGCGGGGCCGGCGACCGTCCACAGCACGATGACGAGCCCGGCGGTCATCAAGGTGACGAGCACCCAGCCGGGCACGTCGCCGCGCTCCTCCTCGCGCAGCCGCCCGACGAGCCGGGCGAAGCGGTTGCTGATCGTGGACATGGCTCCTCCTTCAGAATCCGACCTGCAGCACGTGGATGCCCGGCCACAGCGCGAACGCGACCGTCGTCGGCAGCAGGCCGAAGACGAGCGGCACGAGCATCGAGATCTCTTTGCGGCCGGCTGCCTCGAGCAGGTCGCGCTTCGCGGCGTCGCGCGCGTCGAGCGCTTGCGCCTGGAGCGTCTGCGCGAGCGGCGTCCCGCGCTCGAGCGCCCCGCGCATCTGGTCGACGCTGCGGGTGACGCCGGGATGCGCGAGCTCGTCGGCGAGCGTCCCGAGGGCGGCCGAGAGGCTCGAACCGGCCGCCGCGTCGGCGACGACGCCGGCGAGCTCGCGCCCGAGCGCGCTGTGCCCCGCGGCTCCGACGCGGCGGAGCGCGTCCTGCAGCCCCTCGCCGGCGGCGAGGCTCAGCGAGAGGAACTCGAGGATCGAGGGCAGCTCGCTCGAGATGCGCTCGAGTCGGCGCTTCGCGCGCCGCTGCAGCAGCCGGTCGACGGCGAGCGCGCCGGTCGCGGCGCCGAGGACCGCGAGCGCGGCGGGCAGCGCGATCGGCCCCCGCTGGAGCGCGCCCGCGATCCCGAGCGCCGCGCCGACGGCAGCGCCGACGAGCGCCCACCGCAGCTGCCGAGCCCGGTGCTCGGCGACCGAGCCGCCGTCGGCGGCTTGCCGCAAGCGGCGGCGGATCCCCTCCGGCGCACCGAGCACCGCGTGCAGGAGCGGCGCGACGCGGTCGCCGATCGGCGAGGCGACGGCACCGACGACGCGCGCGGGGTCGACGCGACGCCTCGCGACCAGGTCGCGCGCGCCGGGCGAGACATCGAGCACGTACGGGGCGACGCGATGCAGGAGCAGCGGTCGGCGCAGGATCGGCACGAGGCTCACGAGCAGCCACAGCCCGAGCCCGAGGGTCCCGCCGAGCAGGAGGCTCCAGCCGGCTTCGCCGCTCACGCGAACCACCGCGTCTCGACGGGGAGCGCGCCGATGCGCAGCATGACCCGATAGGCGATGAGCGTCACGACCGCGCCGCCCGCGATGAGCAGCAGGCCGCCCGGCGCGTTGTACGCCTGCGCCGCCTCCGGTCGCGTCGAGAGGATGAGCAGCACGATCCACGGCGCGGCGACGCCGAGCCTGGCCGCGCTCACGACCCAGCTCTGCCGCGCTTCGAGCTCGCCGCGGGTTGCGAGGTCGGCCCGCAGGTAGGCCGCGAGCTCGCGCAGCACCGTCGTCACCTCCGTGCCGCCGACCTCGCGGGCCATCCGCAGCGTCTCGAGGATGCGGTCGGCGACGGGGTCGGCGAGCCGGTCCTTCACGCGGTCGAGCGCGTAGGCGAACGAGCCGGTCGCCCGGTGATCCGCCGCGAACGCCGCGAACGCGGGCCGGGTGAGCTCGGGCCCCGCGCGCTCGAGCTGCGCGACCGCATCGGACAGGGCGAGCCCGCTGCGCACGGCCGAGACGAGGTGGTCGACGACGTCGGGCCAGACGCGGGCCTGCGCGCGCTCGCGGCGCTTCGCGCGCCAGCGGACCGCGAGCGCGGGCGCGGCGCCGCCCGCTGCGAGCGCGGCCGCCGCGACGGCGACGGCGGGTACGAGGGCGAGCGCCACCCCTGCCGCGAGCACCGCGGCGACGATCGAGGCGGCGGCGAGCGCGAGCGGCGGCACGCCGTCGAGCCCCGCGAGCGTGAGCCGATCGAGGGCACGGGCGCGAGGGCGCGGGTCCGGCGCTCCCGTGCGCCGCGGCCACAGCCACGGGCTGACGGCGAGCAGGAGGCCGAGGCCGAGGGTCGCCCCGAGCAGCCACGTCATGCGCGCGCTCCCACGAGCAGCGCGACGGGATCGACGCCGACGGCGGCGAACTTCGCGGTGCGAGCGGGATGCGAGCCGGTGGGCTCGAGGAGGCCGTCGCGGAGGGCGAAGAGGGTCGACGCCTCGATGACGCCGGCGGTCGCCTGCCCCGTCGGCGCCAGGATCTCGACGGCCCTGCGATTGCCGCGCGCGTCGATCGCGAGGTGCACGACGAGGTCGATGCACTGGGCGACCGTCGGCACGACGAAGCCCGCGTCGATGTTGCGGCCGGCGAGCAGCGGTAGGGTCGTGAGCTTCGCGAGCGAGTCGCGCGCGGAGTTCGCGTGGATCGAGCACATCCCCGACACCCCGCAGTTGAGGGCGACGAGCAGGTCGAGCGCCTCCGCCTCGCGCACCTCGCCGACGACGAGCCGATCGGGCCGCATGCGCAGCGACTCCTTCACGAGCCGCCGCAGCGAGATCTCCCCGGTGCCCTCGAGCGAGGGCTGGCGGCACTGCAGCGCGACGATGTCGTCGACCGGCGGATCGAGCTCGAAGGTCTCCTCGACCGTGACGACGCGCTCGCCCGGCCGGACGCTCGCGAGCAGCGCGTTGAGCATCGTCGTCTTGCCCGCGTGGGTCGGCCCCGAGACCAGGATGTTGCAGCCGGCGACGACGGCGTGGCGCAGGAACTGCGCCGCCTGCTGGCTGAGGGCGCCGCGATCGACGAGCGCGGCGAGCGACGCGAGGCGCCGCGAGAACTTGCGGATGTTGATCGACATCGCGCCGCGCGCGACGTCGCCGCTCGCGACGTGCAGCCGCGAGCCGTCGGGCAGGGACGCGTCGACGAACGGCGTCGAGAGGTCGACGCGGCGCCCGGTCGTCGACAGCATCCGCTCGACGAGGTCGCGCACCTCGAGCTCGGTGAGCCGCAGCGGCAGCGGCTCGCTCACGCCGCCGCGCGCGCAGAAGACGCGCGAGCCCTGGTTGATCCAGAGCTCCTCGATCTCGGGATCGTCGAGGTAGGGCTGGAGCGGCCCGTAGCCGCGCACCGCCGCGAGCACGTCGCGCTCGGCCTGCCGCTCGTCGGCGAGCATCGGCACGCTGCCGCCGAGCGAGCGCTCGGCGTAGGAGCGCACCGCATCGCGCACGTAGCGCTCGGCGAGGTCGCCGGAGCGCGCGAGGTCGATGCCGTCGCGCCGCACCTTCGCCCGCACGGAGGCGGTGATCTCGGCGACGGCCTGGTGCATGCGAGCCAGTGAAGCCCAAGCGGGCGCGGCGCCTCGGAAGTTGTCCACAGCGACGCTCGACGGCTCGGTGCGGCGAGCGGATGCGTCCCACTAGGCTCCGGGGACGGGCACCGGACGAGCGGGGTGGGCAGTGGGCATCGAGGCGACGCGCACCACCGTCGCGCTGCCCTGGGGACCCGTCTCCTACCTCGAGTGGGCGCCCCCCGCCGGCGCCGACGCATCCGTCGTGGTCCTGCTCCACGGTGGCGGGCTCGACTCGGCCTGGCTGTCGTGGGGCGAGGTGGGCGGCGAGCTCGCCGCAGCGGGCCACCGCGTGCTCGCGCCCGACCATCCCGGCTACGGGCACAGCCCGCGCGCCCCGTGGCGAGCGACGCAGGATCGCCTGCTCGGCTACGTCGCGGCGTTCGCGAGCGCGCTCGGCCTCGAGCGGTACGCGCTCGCGGGGCTTTCGCTCGGCGGTGGGCTCGCGATCGGGCACGCGCTCGAGCACCCGGATCGCGTGCGCGCGCTCGTGCTGCTCGGCAGCTACGGGCTGCAGCCGACGCTCGTCGAGGGGGCGCTGCGCGTGCCCGCGCAGCTCGCGAGCTGGGCGGCGCTCCGCACCGGCGTGCTGCAGGCGGCGACGCGCGCGTCCGCGCGCGACCGGCGGCTCCTCGAGCGCAGCCTGCGGCCCGTGCTCCGCGATCCCGCGCGGCGCTCGCCCGAGCTGCTCGACGCGGTCGCCGAGGAGGCCCGGCGGGGCTCGGGGCTCGAGGCCTTCGCCGAGTGGCAGCGCGCCGAGGTGGGCCTGCGCCGCCAGTCGACCGACTACAGCGCGCGCCTGCCGCGCATCGAGGCGCCGACGCTCTTCGTGCACGGCGGGAGCGACGCGGGCGTGCCCGCGGCGGTCGCCGAGCGCGCGGCCGCGTCGATGACCCACGCGCACGCGCTCATCGTGCCGGGCGCCGGGCACTGGGTGCAGCGTGACCGGCCCGACGTCGTCGTGCCGGCGATGATCGACCACCTGGCGTCGCTCGACTGAGCGCGCATACGATGCCGCGCATGGCGGTGCAGCGCAGCTTCCCCATCCTCCGCACGCGCGATCTCGAGCGGCTCGAGGCGTTCTACGCCGCCGCGCTCGACGCCCGGCGCACCTACGCCTTCGAGGACGACGGCCGCGTCGTCTACGTCGCGCTCGAGGTCGGGGCGTCGACCGTCGCGATCGGCCTCGAGCCGAGCGCCGGCCCGCCCGAGGCGGCGCTCTGGATCTACGTCGACGACGTCGACGCCGCCTTCGACCGGGTGCTCGAGCGCGGCGCGACCGCGGTCGCCCAGCCCGAGCGCATGCCGTGGGGCGAGCGCGTCGCGCAGGTGCGGGACCCCGACGGGATGCTGCTCTACCTGGGTGCCGAGGCGTCCGGCGCGGCGGCTTCGGACGCAGCCACGGACTGAGCCTCGCCGTCGGCCCAGCGCAGCACCCGCAGCGCCTTGAGCGTGATCCACCGGCTCGGCTCCCCCGCCGCGCCGTAGTCGACGACCGCGTCGCCGCCGTGGACGACGTCGGCCGCCCACGTGCCGTCCTGCCGGCGCTTCGAGCGCACGAGCTCGATCGCCTCCCGCATCCGCTCGTCCACCCGGGCGCCGACGGCGCGGAAGTGCTCGAGCGCGCGCAGCACGTCGTACTCGTGCCGGGGCGGGAAGGCGAGCTGCACGTAGGTCGGCTTCGGGATCTCGCCCGTCGCGCGCCGTCGCATGAGGCCGCGCTCGAGCAGGTACTCCTCGCCGCTCTCGCGCGCCTCGCGCACGCGCGGGTCGTCGTGCTCGCGCTCGAACGCGGCGAGCGCCTCGAGCACGCCGATCGTGGTGTCGAACGACGAGCGCACCGAGCCCCGCTCCTGGTCGCAGTTCCAGCCGCCGTCGGCCATCCGCTCCCCCAGCAGCCGCTCGACGATCGGGTCGACCTCGACGCCGAAGTAGAGCGCGTTCGTCACGAGCGCGGCGTTGATGCACGGCTCGACCTCGCCCTCGAAGAACGGCTCGTCGTCGTACTCCCAGCGCGTCACGCGCGCGACGTCGGCGATCGCCTCGCGCACGGCCGGATCGGCGGGATCGACCCCGAGCAGCCGGAGCTCGGTGAGCACGTGGGCCGTCGAGGTCCAGGGCTGGCCGGGTAGTACCGGCTCGGCCTTCGGGAAGTGCGCGCCGCCCGCCCACTGGCCGTCGGGGCCGCGCGCCGCGAGGAGCGCCGCGCCCCAGCCCTCGCGCGCGACGCGCGAGCGCTCACGCGCCACCGCATCCGGGCCGGCGTCCTCGAGGTCCTGCAGCACCTGCCACCGGATCGCGGGGTCGCCGCCCAGCAGCCACGTCGTCGTGTCCATGCGGGGAGCATGCCGCACGCCGCCCACGCGCGCCAGGCGGCGCGCGTCAGCGATGCTCGGGATTGTGGAACCCGAAGCGGTTCCCCCGCTCCCACGCGTTCCGGTCGTTGCCCTCGTTCGGGATGCCGCCGCGCAGCATGCGCGCGAAGTGCAGCAGGTTCCACGCCATGATCGTGATGTTGCGGTTCGTGAAGTCGTTGTCGGCACCCGCGAGCGAGCCGTCGTCGAGCTCGTCGCCGTAGGAGGGTCCCGGCCCCGCTTCGCCCACCCAGCCGGCGTCGGCCTGCGGCGGGATCGTGCAGCCGAGGTGCTGCAGCGCATAGACGAGCTCGCGAGCGACGTGCTTCATGCCGTCCTCGTTGCCGCCGACGAGGCATCCGCCGACCTTGCCGTAGAAGATCGACTGGCCGTGCTCGTTCAGCTCTCCCGACTCGGCGTAGAGGCGCTCGACGACGCGCCGCATGACGCTCGACGCGTCGCCGAGCCAGATCGGCGTCGCGAGCACGAGGATGTCAGCGGCGAGCACGCGCTCCCACAGCCCGGGCCACGCGTCCTCCGCGGCGCCGTGCTCGGTCATGTCGGGCTGCACGCCGGGCGCGATCGCGTGGTCGACGGCGCGCACGACCTCCACCTCCACGCCCTGCTCGCGGAGGATGCTCGCGCTCGCCTCGATGAGGGTGTCTGTGTGGCTCGCCTCCGGCGAGGGCGTGAGCGTGCCGTTGAAGTAGAGGGCACGGATGGGTCGGGGCCGGTCGGCTGCATCGGTCATCGCCCGACCGTGGCACGCGAAGCCGGGAGCGACCTCCGAGGACGCTCCCGGCCGGATCGATGCGCCCGCGGTCGCGGGCGAGCGCGTCACATGGCGCCGGTGTAGCCGCCGTCCACGTGGATCGTCGTGCCGGTGACGTACGACGAGGCGTCGCTCGCGAGCCACAGGCTCGCCTGCGCGATCTCGCGCGGCTGCGCGAAGCGGTGCAGCGCCGAGAGCTGCTTCGGGTACTCGACCGGGTCGAGCCCGAACTGCTCGATCGCGCCCTGCAGCATGGGGGTGTCGACGGCGCCCGGGGCGACCGAGTTCACGCGGATGCCGTGCGGGCCGTTCTCGACCGCGGCGGTCTTCGTGAGCGCGTTCACGCCGTGCTTCGCGGCGTTGTAGGCGACCGTCTGCGGCTGCACGCGGAAGCCCGAGGTCGAGGAGATGTTGACGATCGAGCCGCCCTCGCCCTGCGCGAGCAGCTGCCGCAGCTCGTACTTGAGCGTGAGCGCCGTGCCCTTGAGGTCGACGGCCATGAGGCGGTCCCAGTAGTCCTCGTCGATCTCCGAGACGAGGTTCTGGTCGGGCGTGAGCGCCGCGTTGTTGACCGCGACGTCGAGCCGGCCGTAGCGCTCGACGGCCGCCGCGACCATCGCCTCCACCTGGTCGGCCTTCGAGATGTCGACCTGCACGAACTGCGCCTCGCCGCCGCCGGCCCGGATGTCGGCCGCCACGGCCTCGCCCTTCTCGGCGTTGAAGTCGGCGACGATCACCTTCGCCTTCGCCTCGGCGAACAGCCGGGCGGTCGCCTCGCCCATGCCCATCGCGGCACCGGTCACGATCGCGACCTTGTCCTGCAGCACCGGGTACGTCATCTCAGATCCCTCCGTCTCGTCGATCCGCGACCGCTCGCGCGGCCGCAGTCCTCGATGCAACGTCCGGCGGCTCGATCTATTCCGAATTTGAAATTCCTGCGCGCGCCTCGAGCAGCGCCGCGAGGCGCGCCGCGAAGCGCGCGGACGCATCCGCGTCGCGGTCGAGGAAGCCCCGGCCGGTCTTCGCCCCGAGGTCGCCGCGCTCGACCCGCTCGCGCAGCATCCCGGGGGCGGCGGATGCGTCGCCGAGCGTCGGGAGGATGCCGTCCGTCACGCTCGTCCACACGTCGAGCCCGCCGAGGTCCATGATCTCGAAGGGGCCCGCGAGCGCCCAGCGCGGGCCGAGCCCCGCGGTGACGACCGCGTCGACCTGCTCGTGCGTCGCGACGCCGCGCTCGACGAGGTGCATCGCCTCGCGGTAGAGCGCCGCCTGCAGCCGGTTGGCGATGAAGCCCTCGACCTGCTGCGCGAGCGGCACCGCCGTCTTGCCCGCCGCGGCGAGCAGGGCGACCATCCGGTCGACGGTCTCCGGCGGGGTCGCCGGCCCCGGCACGACCTCGACGAGCGGCACGGTGTCGGCGGGGTTGAAGAAGTGGGCGATCACGAGCCGGGAGGGATCCCGCATGCCGGCCGCGAGCGCATCCGCGCCGATCGACGAGGTGTTGGAGGCGATCACCGCGCCGTCGTTCGCCGCCTCGACCTCCGCGAGCAGCGCGAGCTTGAGGTCGAGCCGCTCCGGCGCGGCCTCGAGCACGATCGTCGCGCCCTCGACGGCTGCGGCGACGCTGTCGTGCGCGGTGCCGCCGGCCGACTCGGCCGCAGCGGTGGCCGCCTCGGGGCGCACGTCGAAGACCCGCACGTCGTGGCCCGCTCGGCCGAAGACTCGCGCGATGCCCGCGCCCATGATGCCCGCGCCCAGCACGGCGATCGACTCAACCACGGCAGCCTCCCCGATCCGGCCGGCGCCGGTCCCCTCCGACGATGCCACAGCGGCGCGGGCGCGGCGATCGGCGTCCCTGATCAGCCCGCGTTCGCGTCGCTCGTCGGCTCGAGCCGCCCCTCGTCGTCGCGCCGATCGAGCCGCGCCATGCTCCAGCCGCCCATGAACCGGTCCGGGATGAGCGGCACGAGCGGCGCCGTGAGCCGGTAGCGCCAATCGCTCACGACGACGCTCCGCCCCTTCCGGAGGCCGCGCAGCCCCTCGCGGGCGGTCGCCTCGACGCTCGCCCAGATGATGTCGGGCGTGCCCGACCGGTCGATGCCGAGCCGCTCGTGGAACTCCGTCTTGAGGAAGCCGGGCAGGAGCGCGGTCGCGCGGATGCCGTCGGCGCGGTACCGCGCCGCGATCGAGCGGGAGAAGGTGATCGCGTGCGACTTCGCCGCCGAGTAGGTGCCGTTCGGCATGCGCCCGGCCATGCTCGCGACGGTGAGGATGCCGCCCCGGCCGCGCTCGAGCATGCCGGGGAGCGCGGCGTGCACGAGCCGCATGGGCGCCCACACGAGCAGGTCGAGCAGCCGCCGCTCCTCGTCGACGCCCGAGACGTGGAAGTCGGCGAGGATGCCCGTGCCCGCGTTGTTCACGAGCACGTCGATCGGGCGGGCGCGGTCGGCGACCCGCGCCGCGACCCGCTCGAGGTCGGCGGCGACCGTCAGGTCGGCCGCGAGCACCTCGGTCTCGACCGGGAGCGACGCCGCGACCGCGCGGAGCCGCTGCTCGTCGCGAGCGACGAGCACGAGGGAGAAGCCGTCGGCGGCGAGCTGGCGCGCGAGCTCCGCGCCGAGGCCCGCCGTCGCGCCGGTCACGAGCGCGCGCATGTCCATGCCGCCACTGTCGCAGACGCTCCCGAGCGCCGCCTGCGCATCCCGCGCCCCGCTACGCTGGAGCGACCACGCGGGAGTGGTGGAATTGGCAGACACGCAGGATTTAGGTTCCTGTGCCCTCGTGGCGTAGGGGTTCAAGTCCCCTCTCCCGCACTGCGATCGCCCTAGGAGCCGCCCGTGCCCCCGCTCACCGCCGAGTTCCTCATCGATGTCGAGGGGCTCATCTCGGGCGCGGGACCGTGGGCGCTGCTGCTCGTGTGCGCGATCGTCTTCGTCGAGACGGGCCTGCTCGTCGGCTTCCTGCTGCCGGGCGACACGCTGCTCGTGATCGCCGGGGTCCTCTCCTACACAGGCGTCATCCCGCAGCCGATCTGGCTCGTCATGCTCTGCATCTGGGCGTGCGCCGTCGCCGGCGACCAGCTCGGCTACCTCATCGGCCACAAGGCCGGGCCGCCGATCTTCCAGCGCCGCTCATCCGGCCTCTTCTCGCATCGCACGATCGAGCGCACGAACCGCTTCTTCCTCAAGTACGGCGCCGCCGCGGTCATCATCGCCCGCTTCATCGGCATCGTGCGCACCTTCATGCCCGTCGCGGCGGGCGTGGGGCGGATGCCGTGGCCGCTGTTCCTGCGGCTCGACGTGCTGGGCGGGCTGCTGTGGGGCGCGGGGCTGCCGCTGCTCGGGTGGGGCGTCGCCCACATCCCCGGCGTCGCGGAGGTCGTGACGCAGTACATCGACGTCGTGCTGCTCGGGGTCGTCGGCATCGCGGTCATCGCGATCGCGTGGCACGCGATCCAGTCGCGGCGCGAGGTGGCGCGCGAGATCCGCGAGGGCACCGCAGCGGGCCCGGTCGAGACCCTCGACCTCTCGGGCACCGGCGCGGCCGGCCTCGAGCGCTGACGCCTCCCGGCCCCGCGCGGGCGCTCAGGCCGCGAGCCAGATGGCGCGCGCGACGTCGGGGCCGACATCGACGGTGCCGCTCCCGGACCGCACCTGCATCGAGCCGGAGTAGGGCTTGACGCCGAGCACCGTGAGCTGCGCGTCGAGCGCGATGCCGGCGTCGGCGAGGAAGCGCAGCATCGCGGGGTCCTCGTCCGAGATGCGCACGACCGCGCCCTCGTGGCCCGCGGGGGCCTCCGCGAGCAGCACCGCGTCGGGGCGCCGCACGGTGCCGTCGGCGCTCGGGATGGGGTCGCCGTGCGGATCGCGCTCGGGATCGCCGAGCGAGGCGGCGATCGACTCGAGCAGCCGGTCGCTCAGCGCGTGCTCGAGGATCTCGGCCTCGTCGTGCACCTCGTCCCACTCGTAGCCGTGCCGCTCGACGAGCCACGTCTCGACCACCCGGTGGCGCCGCACCTGCCGCACCGCGAGCCGGCGGCCCTCGGGGGTGAGCTCGACCGCGCCGTACGGGCGGTGGTGCACGAGCCCGGCCGCCGCGAGCTTCTTCACCATCTCGGTCACGGTCGAGTTCGCGAGCCCGAGCCGCGTGGCGAGCTGCGAGGGCGTGACCGGCTCGGGCTGCCACTCGGTGTGGTGGTAGATCGCCTTGACGTAGTCCTCAGCCGCTGTCGACCGCATGCCGCCTCGCTCTCGCCCACCGGATGACGAGCCCCCGTCGGGACCCGAACAGCAACGCTAGCCCGAAGGCGAGCCCTTGCGAGAGCACGACCGCGCCGCCCGGGGAGATGTCGAGCCAGAAGGCGCCGAGCAGCCCCACCATCGACGCGACGACCGTGATGCCGACCGACCAGGCGAGCAGCGCATCCCACCGCACCGCGATGAGCGACGCCGTCGCGCCGGGGATGACGAGCATCGCGACGACGAGGATGATGCCGACCGCCTGCAGCGCCGTGACGACCGTGAGCGCGAGCGCGCCGAGCAGCACGGCGTGCAGCAGCTTCGGCCGCAGCCCGATCGCGTGCGCGTGGCCCGGGTCGAACGCGACGAGCGTGAGGTCGCGGCGCAGCACGAGCAGCGCGACGCACACGATCGCGCCCACGATGAGCACCTGGGCGATGTCGGCGTCCGAGACGCCGAGCACGTTGCCGAAGAGGATGTGCTGCAGGTCGGTCTCGGCGGGCGTCACGGAGACGATCACGAGCCCGAGCGCGAACAGGGTCGTGAAGACCACGCCGATCGCCGCATCCGCCTTGATCCGGGAGGCCGCGCGCACGCCGCCGATGAGGGCGACCGCGCCGATGCCGAACACCGCCGCGCCGAGCGCGAACGGCAGGCCGAGGATGTAGGCGAGCGCGACGCCCGGCAGCACCGCGTGCGAGACGGCGTCGCCCATGAGCGACCAGCCCATCTGCACGAGCCACGTCGACAGCAGCGCGCACGCGACCGCGGCGACGAGCGTGACGAGGATCGCGCGCAGCATGAAGTCGTACGTGAAGGGCGCGAGCAGGACGTCGATCATCGCTCGCCCGCCGCTCCGGCGCCGAAGGCCTCGGCGATGCGCTCGGGGCTCAGCACTTCATCGGGCGGGCCCTGGTGCAGGAGCCTCCCCCGCAGCAGCAGCACGTCGTCGACGAGCTCGGCGACGCCCGAGAGGTCGTGGTGCACGATGACGACCGTGCGCCCGCGCTCGCGGAGCCCCCGCAGCACCTCGACGATGCGGGCCTCGCTCGAGCGGTCGACGCCCGCGAAGGGCTCGTCGAGCAGCAGCAGCTCGGCGTCCTGCGCGATCGCGCGGGCGACGAACGCGCGCTTGCGCTGGCCGCCCGAGAGCTCGCCGATCTGCCGGTCGGCGAGGTGCGCGATGCCGAGCAGCTCGAGCGCCTCGGCGACGGCGGCGCGGTCGTCCGCGCGCGGGATGCGCAGGAGCCCCATGCGCCCGAAGCGGCCGGTGGTGACGACGTCGCGCACGGTCACCGGGAAGTCCCAGTCGACCGACTCGGCTTGCGGCACCGACGCGACGAGGCCCGCGCGGCGCGCCTCGGCGGGCTTCCGGCCGAGTATCCGCACGGTGCCCTCGTGCGGCACGCGCTCGAGGATCGCGGCGAGCATCGACGACTTCCCCGAGCCGTTGACGCCCACGAGGCCCGTGATCTCCCCCGATCGGATGCGTGCCGTCACGTCGACGAGGGCACGCACGTCGCCGTAGCGCACCCCGAGCCCCTCGACGACGATCGCGTCGTGCGCTGCTGCCGTACCGCTCATCCGCCCAGTCCTCCCAGGATCGCCTCGATGTCGTGCTCGACGAGCGCGAGGTAGGTCGGCGCCGGCCCGTCGGATGCCGAGAGCGAGTCGACGTGCAGGCTGCCGTCGAAGCGCACGCCCGCGTCGCGCGCGATCTGCTGCTGCGTGCCGGGGTGCGTCGTCGACTCGCAGAAGACGGTCGGCACCTGCCGCTCCTCGACGATCGCGGCGACCTCGGCGATCGATTGCGGCGTGCCCTGGCCGCCCGCGTTCACGGGCCACAGGCTCGCCTCGTCGAGCCCCGCGTCGCGAGCGAGGTAGCTGAAGGCGCCCTCGCACGTGATGAGCACGCGGTGCCGTTCGGGGAGCCGCGCGACGCCGTCGCGGAGGCGCTCGCCGAGCGCGTCGAGGCGCGCGGTGAGGGCCGCGGCGCGCTCGTCGATCGCGGCGCGCTCGGCGGGCACGAGGTCGCCGATCGCGACGCGGAGCGCCTCGACGTAGCGCGCGCCCTCGGCGGGCGCGACCCACGCGTGCGCGTTGGGGTTGCCGGCGTAGTGGCCGGTCTCGATCGCGATCGGCTCGACGGCGTCGCTCAGCACGACGCGGGGCGCATCCTGCCGCTCGAGGAGGGTCAGCAGCCAGTCGTCGATGCCCCAGCCGTTCACGACAACGAGGTCGGCGCCCTCGGTGCGGACGAGGTCGCCGGGCGTCGGCTCGTAGTCGTGCACCTCGACGCCCGGCCGCGTGAGCGACTCGACGCGCGCGGCGTCGCCCGCGACCTCGCGAGCGATGTCGGCGATCACGGTGAAGGTCGCGAGCACGAGCGGGCGCTCGTCGGCGGCGGGCGCCGAGGGCGCGGGCGACGCGCAGCCCGCGAGCGCCGCGACGGCGAGCGCAGCCGCCGCCATGACGGCACTCCTTCGCCGCACCGCATCCCAAGATTTCGGCATACCGAAATCATGGCGCTGGATCGCGCGCCGCGCAAGCCGACTCGACCCGCCCTCGCCGATCCGACCCGTTGCAACGGACCGGGTCAGCGAGAGCGGGTCGAGTGGAGGCGTCCGGGTGCGAGCACGGATCGGCTAGGCGCGCTGGATGCGCTCCGCGAGCGCGGCGAACGCGATCCGGCGGTGGCTCAGCGCGTCCTTCTCGTCGGCGCTCAGCTCGGCCGACGAGCGGCCGCCGCCGTCGTGCGGCACGAAGATCGGGTCGTACCCGAACCCGCCCTCGCCGCGCGGCGCATCCGCCACCTCGCCCGCCCACTCGCCGCGCACCGCGAGCTCGCCGTCGGCGTCGACCCACGCGGCCGCGCACACGAAGCGCGCGCCGCGGTCGGCGTGCTCGGCGAGATTTGCGAGCAGCAGCTCGAGGTTGTCGCGATCGTCGCGCGTGCCGGCGTAGCGGGCGGAGTGGATGCCGGGGGCGCCGCCGAGCGCGTCGACCTCGATGCCCGAGTCGTCGGCGATCGCCGGCAGCCCCGTGCGCTCGTGCGCGGCGCGCGCCTTGATCAGGGCGTTCGCCTCGAAGGTGTCGCCGTCCTCGATCGGCTCCGGGCCGTCGTCGGGCAGCAGCTCGATGCCGGGCAGGAGCGGCGCGAGGATGCGCTGCAGCTCCTCGACCTTGTGGGGGTTGCGGGTCGCGACGACGACCTGCAGGCCGCCGCCGCGCGGGTCGATGCCCGTCGAGCCGAAGCCCGTGTCGACGGGGCTCACGCGAGCGCCTCGCGCTGGAGCTCCGTCAGCCGGGCGGTGCCAGCGAGCGCGAGGTCGAGCAGCGCGTCGAGCTCCGAGCGGTCGAAGGGTGCGCCCTCGGCCGTGCCCTGCACCTCGACGAGCAGCCCGCGCCCGGTCGCGACGACGTTCATGTCGGTGCCGGCGCGCACGTCCTCGAGGTAGTTCAAGTCGAGCGTCGGCTCGCCGTCGACGATGCCGACCGAGACGGCCGCGACCGAGTCGACGAGCGGCTTCGCGCTCCTCGGCACCCGGCCCTGCGCCTGCGCCCACGCGACCGCGTCGGCGAGCGCGACCCACGCGCCCGTGATCGCGGCGGTGCGCGTGCCGCCGTCGGCCTGCAGCACGTCGCAGTCGACCGTGATCGAGAGCTCGCCGAGCGCCCGCATGTCGACCCCGGCGCGCAAGGACCGACCGACGAGCCGCGAGATCTCGTGGGTGCGCCCGCCGACGCGCCCCTTCACGCTCTCGCGATCCATCCGCTCGTTCGTCGAGCGCGGCAGCATCGCGTACTCCGCGGTCACCCAGCCCTTGCCCTTGCCGGCCATCCAGCGCGGCACGGTCGGCATGACGGATGCGGTGCACAGCACGCGCGTGCCGCCGAACGAGATGAGGGCGCTCCCTTCGGCCTGCGCGCTCCAGCCCCGCTCGATCGTGACCTCGCGCAGCTGATCGAGCTGCCTGCCGTCCTTGCGTGCCATGGTCTCTCCTTCAGTCGGTGCGGCCGGGCAGCTGGATGACCCCGGTCTGGTGGAACTCGACGTGCGTGACCTCCGGCCCGAGGAAGCGGCGCGCGAGCCGCAGGAACGGCTCCTGCGCCTCGGTCGTCGCCTCGAACTCGTAGGTGGGCGTCGCGTCGACGGGCGCGAGCATGCGCCGGTCGCTCAGCATGCGGTAGACGTCGCCCGCCGTCTCCTCGGCGCTCGAGACGAGCCGCACGTCGGGACCGGCGACGTAGCCGATCGCGCCGGCGAGCAGCGGGTAGTGGGTGCAGCCGAGCACGAGGGTGTCGAGGCCCTCGGCGAGCAGCGGCTCGAGGTACTCGTGCGCGGCCTCGAGCACCTCGTCGCCGGTCGTCACGCCCGCCTCGACGAACTCGACGAAGCGCGGCGCGGCGCCGGCGGCGACGTGCGGCACCCCAGCGGCGGCGAACGCGCGCTGGTAGGCGCCGGAGCCGATCGTGCCGGCCGTGCCGATCACGCCGATGCGGCCGGAGCGGCTCTGCGCGACGGCGGCGCGCACGGCGGGATCGATGACCTCGACGACGGGGATGCCCATCCCCTCCTCGTAGCGCTCGCGCGCGACGTCGAGGGTCGCGGCGGAGGCGGTGTTGCACGCGATGACGAGCATCTTCACGCCTTGCGCGACGAGCGTGTCGAGCACGTCGAGCGCGAGAGCCCGCACCTCGGCCTGCTCGCGCGGACCATAGGGGCCGTTCGCGGTGTCGCCGATGTAGGTGATCGACTCGGCCGGCAGCTGGTCGATGAGCGCCCTCGCCACGGTGAGCCCGCCGACGCCGCTGTCGAAGACTCCGATCGGGCGCTGCACGACGGCAAGCCTAGTCGTGGCGCGTTCACGGGCTGCTCGTAGGCGCGACCGGAGAGGATGTCGCCGGCGGGCGGTATCGTCATCCCTCCGCGAAGGTGAGGAGAACCTGCGTGATCGAGTTCGACGCGGTGCGCAAGGAGTACCCGGGCGGCACCGTCGCGGTCGCCGGCTTCAGCCTGCGCGTGCCGTCGCACTCGGTCGTCGCCCTCGTCGGCTCCTCGGGCAGCGGCAAGACGACGCTCCTGCGCATGGTGAACCGCATGATCGAGCCCACGTCGGGCGCGGTCCGCATCGACGACGTCGACGTGCGCTCGCTCGACCCCGTGGGCCTGCGCCGCTCGATCGGCTACGTGCTGCAGGCGGGCGGCCTGCTCCCCCATCGCACGGTCGCCGACAACGTCGCGACCGTGCCCGTGCTCGCGGGGCGCTCGCGCCGCGAGGCGAGGGCGGATGCGCTCGGCCTCCTCGAGCGCGTCGGCCTCGACCCAGCCCTCGCCGACCGCTACCCCGCACAGCTCTCCGGCGGCCAGCAGCAGCGCGTCGGCGTCGCGCGGGCGCTCGCCGCCGATCCGAACATCCTGCTCATGGACGAGCCGTTCGGCGCGGTCGACCCGATCGTGCGCGAGCAGCTGCAGGCCGAGCTCCGCGCGCTGCAGGCCGAGCTCGGCAAGACGATCCTGTTCGTCACCCACGACGTCGACGAGGCCTTCGCGCTCGCCGACGAAGTGGTCGTGCTGCGCGCGGGCGCCGCGATCGCGCAGCGCGGCACGCCGACCGAGATCCTCGCCGCCCCCGCCGACGACTTCGTCGCCGCCTTCGTGGGCGCGGGCACCGCGCGCCGCACCCTGCGCATCCGCGAGCTCGACGGGCGTCGCATCGTCGTCGACGGCGACGACCGCCCGACGGGCGTGCTCGCGGCCGACGCCCGCGTGGACGCGCCGTGACGTGGCTGAGCCAGAACCTCCACATCGTGTGGGGGCTACTGGCCGATCACCTGCTGCTCTCGGTGCCGCCGATCCTGCTGAGCCTCGTCATCTCGGTGCCGCTCGGGCGGCTCGCGGCCGGGAGCCGCCGCTGGCGCACGCCGCTGCTGACCGGCACGGGCCTCCTCTACGCGATCCCGTCGCTGCCGCTGTTCATCATCATCCCCGCGATCACGGGCTTCGCGCTCCGCTCGCCCGCGACGATCATCACCGCGCTCACGCTCTACGGCTGCGCGCTCCTCGTGCGCGGGGCGGCGGATGCGTTCGCGTCCGTCCCCGAGGACGTCCGGCTCGCGGCTGAAGCGACCGGGCACTCCCGCTGGGCGAGCTTCTGGCGGGTCGAGCTGCCGCTCGCCGGGCCCGTGCTGCTGTCGTCGCTGCGGGTCGTGGTCGTCTCGACCGTCAGCCTCGTGACGGTCGGCGCGGTCATCGGCATCGCGAGCCTCGGCACGCTCTTCACCGACGGGTTCCAGCGCGGCATCGAGGCCTCGATCCTCACCGGCATCGTGCTCACCGTCGTGGTCGCGGTCGTGCTCGACGCGCTGTGCGTGCTCGCGGGGCGCGCGGTGATGCCCTGGCGGCGGACGGTGGCGGCGTGAACCTGGTGCTCGACGCGCTCGCGTGGCTGCTCGACTCCGCGAACTGGGACGGGCGCGGCGGGATCGGCGCGCGCATCCTCGAGCACCTCGGGTTCTCGGCCGCGGTCGTGGCGGCAGCGTGCGCGATCGGGATCCCCGCGGGCGTCGCGATCGGCCACTCGGGCCGGGGCCGCTCGCTCGTGATCGTGCTGACGAGCGGTGCGCGCGCGCTGCCGACGCTCGGCCTCCTGACCATCCTCGGCCTCGCGCTCGGCATCGGGCTCGACGCGCCGTTCCTCGCGCTCCTCGTGCTCGCGCTGCCGCCCGTGCTCGCGGGCGCGTACGCGGGCGTCGAGTCGGTCGCGCGCGAGACCGTCGGCGCCTCGCGCGCGATCGGCATGACCGAGTGGCAGATCGTGCGCGGCGTCGAGCTGCCGCTCGCCGCGCCCGTGCTGCTCGGCGGCGTCCGCTCCGCCGCCCTGCAGGTCATCTCGACCGCGACGCTCGCCGCGTACGTCGCCGACACCGGCCTCGGGCGCCCGCTGTTCGAGGGCCTCAAGACGCAGCGCTACGACATGATGCTCGGCGCCTCGCTCCTCGTCGCGCTCCTCGCGCTCGTCGTCGAGCTCGGCTTCCAGCTCGTCCAATCCGCCGCGGCCCGCCGCGCCGAACCCCACCGCGCGCCGTCCGGCGCGAGAGAGAGGAGCTCCGCATGATCAGGACCACCACCCGCCGGGCGGCGATCGCCCTCGCCGCCGTCGGCACCGCGAGCGCCGTGCTCGTCGGCTGCGCGAGCGCCGACCCCCTCGCCGCGGACGAGAGCACCGCGCCCTCGAGCGGCGGCGACGGCACGACCCTCGTCGTCGGCTCCCAGGACTACTACTCGAGCGAGATCATCGCCGAGCTGTACGCGCAGGCGCTCGAGGACGCCGGCTACACGATCGACCGGCAGCTGCGCATCGGGCAGCGCGAGGTCTACGTGCCCGAGATCGAGTCGGGGGCGATCGACCTCTTCCCCGAGTACACGGGGCCGCTGCTGCAGTACTGGAGCCCCGACCCCGAGGAGCGGCTGACCGACGAGGTGTACGACGCGCTCGTCGCCGCGGCGCCCGAGGGGCTCACGATCCTCGACCAGGCCGAGGCGACCGACCAGGACTCGTACGTCGTCACGCGAGCGTTCGCCGACCAGTACGGGCTCGAGACGGTCGCCGATCTCGCGAACGTCGACGTGCCGCTCACGATGGGCGCGAACTCCGAGGCCGAGAGCCGCCCGAACGGCCCCGAGGGGCTCGCGAGCGTCTACGGCATCGAGGTCGGCTTCACCCCGATCGAGGACGGCGGCGGCCCGCTCACGATCCGCGCGCTGCAGGACGGCGACATCCAGCTCGCGATCGTCTACACCGCCGACCCGACGATCGCGCAGAACGACCTCGTCGTGCTCGAGGACACGGAGGGACTGTTCCTCGCCTCGCACGTCGTCCCGGTCGCGAGCGACCGCGTCGACGAGGCCGCGCAGGAGGTCGTGAACGGCGTCACCGCTGCGCTGTCGTCCGACGCGCTCATCGAGCTCAACCGGCGCAGCGTCGAGCAGCAGTCCCCGGCAGCCGACATCGCGCGCGCCTGGCTCGAGGAGGAGGGGCTCGTCGGCTAGCGCCGCAGCATGCGGTGCATCGGGATGCCGCCCCACGTCGGCCCGGTCGACACCCGCTCGTCGAGGTGCTCGAAGCCCCGCCGCTCGTAGAAGCGAGCGGCGCGGGCGTTGCCGTCGATGAGCCACAGGTAGTGGGGTCGCTCGTCGACGACCGCGTCGAACAGGGCCGCGCCGAGCCCGGAGCCGTGCATCTCGGCCGCGACGTAGAGCCGGTCGAGCTCGCGATCGGCCGGCGGCGGCACGAGGCCGAGCTCGCGCTCCCAGCGCGCCGGCGCGGGCCCGGCGGCGGCGATGCCGACGACGCGGCCGCCGCGCCACGCGATGCGGCGCACGGCCTCGCCCGGCTGGCCGAAGACGTGCGCGAGTCCCGCGACGTTCGCCTGCTCGAGGCCGCGGGAGCCGAAGTCGTCGGGCAGCTGCCCCGCGTAGGTGCGCTGCTGCTCGGCGACGAGGAAGCGGGCCCACGCCTCGGCGTCCTCCGGCCGGGGGGCCCGCAGCTCGACGCCCTCGGGCAGTTGTCGCTCGCTCGTCCGGGTGGGTCGGGTCTCGTCGCGCACCGGCCCACGCTACCGGCTCCCGGTCGCTCGCTCGGCGGTCGGCATAGGCTGGCGCCGTGACCGACACCGCGCTCATGACCGACCGCTACGAGCTGACCATGATCGACGCCGCGATGCGCTCCGGCACGGCGTTCCGCCCCTCGGCGTTCGAGGTCTTCGCGCGGCGCCTCCCGGGCGCGCGCCGCTACGGCGTGGTCGCCGGCACCGGTCGCTTCCTCGAGCGGCTCACCGAGTTCCGCTTCGGCGACGCAGAGCTCGCGTTCCTGCGCGAGCACGAGGTCGTCTCGCCCGAGCTGCTCGACTGGCTCGCCGACTACCGCTTCTCGGGCGACATCCGCGGCTACGCCGAGGGCGAGCTGTACTTCCCCGGCTCCCCGATCCTCGTCGTCGAGGGCTCGTTCGCCGAGGCGGTCGTGCTCGAGACCGTCGCCCTCTCGGTGCTCAACTACGACTCGGCCGTCGCGAACGCCGCGACCCGCATGGCGCGCGCCGCGAAGGGGCGACCGGTCGCCGAGATGGGCTCGCGCCGCGCGAGCGAGGAGTCGGCGATCGCCGCCGCCCGCGCCGCCTACATCGCCGGTTTCCGCGCGACGAGCAACCTCGCCGCGGGCGCCCGCTGGGGCATCCCGACGATGGGCACCGCCGCCCACTCCTTCACGCTCCTCCACGACTCCGAGGCAGAGGCCTTCCAGGCGCAGATCGACACCCTCGGCGTCGGCACGACGCTGCTCGTCGACACCTACGACATCGAGCAGGGCATCCGCACCGCGATCGAGGTCGCGGGCCCGAAGCTCGGCGGCATCCGGCTCGACTCGGGCGACCTCGACGAGGTCGCCGCCGAGGCGAGGGCGCTGCTCGACTCGCTCGGCGCGACCGAGACGCGCATCACCGTCACGAGCGACCTCGACGAGTACGCGATCGCGGCCCTGCAGGCGAGCCCGGTGGATGCGTACGGCGTCGGCACGAGCGTCGTCACCGGCTCGGGCGCGCCCGCGGCGGGCATGGTCTACAAGCTCGTCGCGCGGCAGGGCGACGACGGCGAGTGGGTCGGCGTCGGCAAGCGCAGCGAGGACAAGGCCTCGCGCCCGGGCGAGAAGGTCGCGGTGCGCACCCTCGAGGGCGGGATCGCGGTCGAGGAGACCGTGCTCGTCACCGACGACCCGCACGTGCTCGAGCAGGCCGCGACGCGCGGCCGCGCACTCCAGGTGCCGCTCGTCGAGCGCGGCGAGATCCAGGAGCGGTGGCTCGGCCCTGCGGGAGTCGAGCTCGCGCGCGAGCGGCACACCGCCTCGATCGACGAGCTCCCGGCGGAGGCGCACCGCCTCGCGCGGGGCGAGCCCGCGATCCCGACGGTGTTCCGCTGAGGCGGATTACTCCGCGCGCAGCTTCTCGTAGATCTCCTTGCAGGCGGGGCAGATCGGGAACTTCTCCGGGTCGCGCCCGGGCGTCCACTTCTTCCCGCACAGCGCGCGCACGGGCTTGCCCGTGAGCGCCGACTGCAGGATCTTCTCCTTCTTCACGTAGTGCGAGAAGCGGTCGTGGTCGCCGTCCTCGACCGACTCCTCGTTGAGCAGCTGCTCGAGCTCGCGGTCGAGCACGTCGGTGCTGCCGCCCGTGCCGACGGTGTCCGGTCCAGGGGTGAGGGTCATGCGAGCCATGATCCCACGCTCAGCCTCCTCCCGGCACGGTCGGGACACGATGATGCCGGGCAGGATGATGGATGCGTCGCGGCACGCGACGAGGACGACGAGGGGATGCCATGGACGAGCTCGATCGCGACGAGGAGATGGGCTGGCTCATCACGACGCTCGAGAACATCCTGGGCGTGCAGCGCCCGCTCGTCGTCGGCCACTTGCGCAACCTGCGCCGACGGCACCCCGACATGACGCCCGAGCAGATGATCGCCCGGCTCGAGAAGCAGTACCTCGCGACCGTCACGAGCGGCGGCGCGGCCGTCGGCGCGAGCGCCGTCGCGCCCGGCATCGGCACCGTCGCGGCGATCGGCCTCACCGCGGCAGAGACGGTCGTCTTCCTCGAGGCGAGCGCGTTCTTCGCGCAGGCCGTCGCCGAGGTGCACGGCATCGCGGTCGAGGACGAGCAGCGGGCGAAGGCGCTCGTGATGGGGCTCATGCTCGGCTCGGGCGGCAAGGCGCTCGTCAAGCGCGTCGCCGACCAGGCGCTCGGCCGCCGCGGCGGCGGCTCGGCGTTCTGGGGCCAGATGATCACGTCGTCGCTCCCGAGCGGCGCGATGGGGCAGGTCATCGACCTCATGCGCCGCGCGTTCCTGCGCCGCATGGCGCGCAACACGGGCGCGAGCATGGTCGGCCGCGCGATGCCGTTCGGCATCGGCGCCGTCATCGGCGGCGTCGGCAACAACATGCTCGGCCGCCAGGTCGTCAAGGCCTCGCGCGAGGCTTTCGGCCCGGCACCCGTCCGGCACCACGGCTTCCTCTCCCCCGCCGAGCGCGAGGAGCGCGTGAGCCTCGGCCGGCGCATCCGCGAGGCGCGCGAGATCGAGCGCGAGGGGCTCGGCGGCGGGCTGCGCCGGCTGCGCGAGCGCCGCGCGGCTGGCGGCACCGACGCTCCGGGCATCGGCCCGGGCGGCGACGCCCCCGGCACCGACGGCGACGGGGGCGCGAGCGCCGACGAGCGCTGAGGCCCGCCGGCTAGGGCAGCTCGCCGAGGGTGACCTCGACCTCGGCGCGCTCGCCTTCCCGGAGGTACTCGATCGTCACCGTCGCGCCCGCCGCGTGCGCGCGCACCTGGGCGGTCGCGTCGACGGCGTTCGTCACGGGCGCTCCCTCGATCGCGGTGATGACGTCGCCCGGCTGCAGGCCCGCGGCAGCGGCCGCGCCGCCGTCGGTGAGCTCCCGCAGCTGCCCGCCGACCGAGCCGATCGAGGCGTCGCGCACGTCGCTCACCGTCGCGCCGAGCAGCCCGTGCGTCGCCTCGCCGCGGTCGATGATCTCCTCGACGACGCGCTGCACGAGGCTCGACTCGATCGCGAAGCCGATGCCGATCGAGCCCGACGACTCGCCCTGCCCCATGCTCGCGATCGCGACGTTGACGCCGATGAGCTGGCCGGAGGCGTTGAGCAGCGCGCCGCCCGAGTTGCCCGGGTTGATCGACGCATCCGTCTGCACGACGGGGATCGAGATGTCCTCCTGCGCGGCCTGCGCGCCGTTCTCCTGCCAGAAGCCGAACGGCGACTGCTGCGAGTCCTGCGAGTCGTCGGGCGCGGCGCTCGAGGCGATCCGCAGCCCGCGATCGACGGCCGAGACGATGCCGTCGGTGACCGAGTTCGAGAGGCCGAGCGGCGCCCCGATCGCGATCGCGGTGTCGCCCACGCGCACGTCGTCGCTCGACGCGAACGTCACGACCGGCAGCTCGGCGTCGACCCGCAGCACCGCGAGGTCGACGACGGGGTCGGTGCCGACGATCTCGGCGGCGAGCAGCCGGCCGTCGCTCGTCTCGACCGTGATGGATGCGTCGGCCGACTGGCCGTCGAGCGTCACGACGTGGTTGTTGGTGACGATGTAGCCGCCGGGCGCGATCACGACGCCGGAGCCCTCGCCCGCGCCGGCGCGCGAGGCTGCCTGCACCGTCACGACGGAGGGGCCCGCGGCCGCGGCGACGTCGGCGATCGTGCCGGGATCGGAGACCGGCTCGGCGGCGACGCCGCCGCTCGGCGCCGATTGCGTCTGCGGGGAGGTCTGCTGCGCCGCGAGCGCGCCCCCGCCGAAGCCCGTCGCACCGCCGATGAGCGCGGCGCCGACGATCGCGCCGACGACGAGCCCCGTGCTGCGGCGACGCGCGGACGCCTGGGGGCTCGCGCCCGCAGGCTGCCCGTAGTGGGGCTGGGGGTCGCTCGAGCGACCGAAGGCCGAGGGTGCGGGCACCGAGGACGCGTAGGGAGCGGAGCCGAAGGGCGGCGCGACGTCGGGCGTCGATCCGTACGGCGCCGACGCGGGCGCGGCCTGCCCGCTCGGCTGGCCCGCGGCGGGGCTCTGCCACCGGGTCTCGTCCGCGGGTCGCGACCAGGGGTTCGGCACGTGGCCCTGGTGGCTCGCGGGATGCGGCGGCTCGTACGGGTTCGTCATGACCTCGACGATGCCACGCCAATCCATGCGGTTGCTAAGCACTCGCAATGTCGACCGTTCGCGGTGCGAAGCGAGTAGCGTCGAGGCATGGAGGTCGATCGCTCGCACCGAGCACCCTGGCAGCGCACGGCGGCGGGGGCGGGCCTGCTGGGAGCCGACGGGCGCCTCGCGCCGACGATCTTCGCCGAGATGACGGCGCTCGCGACCCGCACGGGAGCGCTCAACCTCGGCCAGGGCTTCCCCGACGAGGACGGC
The DNA here is from genome assembly GCF_017565345.1 of Agrococcus sp. TF02-05. NCBI lineage: Bacteria > Bacillati > Actinomycetota > Actinomycetes > Micrococcales > Microbacteriaceae > Agrococcus > Agrococcus sp. TF02-05. The sequence goes on from NZ_JAGEKO010000002.1 coordinate 25,844, forward strand.
CCGCGCGCGGTGCTCGACGCCGCGAAGCACGCGATCGACCACGGCCGCAACCAGTACGGGCCGGGTCGCGGCGCCCCCGAGCTCATCGACGCGATCATCGAGCACCAGCGCCGCTTCTACGGCATCGGCCTCGGCCGCGGCGACGTGCTCATCACCGCGGGCGCGACCGAGGGCCTCGCCGCGACGATGCTCGCCTACCTCGAGCCGGGCGACGAGGTCGTCGTCTTCGAGCCCTACTACGACGCCTACGCGGCGGTCGCCGCGCTCGCGGGCGCCGTGCTCGTGCCCGTGCCGCTCACGGCCCCCGACTTCCAGCCCGACCCCGATCGGCTGCTGCGGGCGACGAGCCCGCGCACGCGCATGATCCTCGTGAACTCCCCGCACAACCCCACCGGCTCGGTCTTCAGCGAGGAGACCGTGCGGCACATCGTGCGGATCGCCGAGCGGCGCGACGCGCTCATCGTCACCGACGAGGTCTACGAGCACCTCGTCTACGACGAGCAGCACGTGCCGGTCGCGGCGTTCCAGGCCGCGCGCGAGCGGCTCGTCTCGATCTCCTCCGCGGGCAAGACGTTCTCGATCACCGGCTGGAAGGTCGGCTGGATCATGTCGACGCCCGAGCGGATCGCGCACATCACCGCGGTCAAGCAGTACCTCACGTTCGTCAACGGCGCGCCCTTCCAGCCCGCGGTCGCGGTCGGCCTGCGCCTCCCGGACGAGCACTTCCAGACGATCCGCGACTCCTTCTGCCGCAAGCGCGACATCCTCACGAGGGGCCTGCGGAAGGCGGGCTTCAAGGTCAACGACGCGATGGCGGGCTACTTCGTGCTTGCCGACGCCGCCCCGCTCGGCATCGACGACGCGAGCGCGCTCGCGCGGCGGCTGCCGGAGCTCGCGGGCGTCGTGGGCGTGCCGCTCTCGGCCTTCGCGCGGCCCTCGCGGCGCGACCTGCGCTCGACGATGCGCTTCGCCTTCTGCAAGTCCGACGACACGCTCCACCGGGCGGCCGAGCAGCTCGCGGCGCTCCGCGGCGTCGAGCTCGAGCCTGCGCGCTGACCGCCCGAGCGGCCGCGGCTCAGGCGATCCGGTAGCGCCGGTTCGCGAGCGAGGGGTTGCGCCGCCGCGTCGCTGCCGTCACGGCCGGGTCGATCGGAGCGATCGCGATCCCCTCCCCGTCGCCGAGCGCCGCGAGCGGGATGCCCATCGGGTCGACGATGAGCGAGCAGCCGACGCCGAGCGGGGGCGCTTGCCCCGCCGCGACGACGTGCACGGTCGACTCGATCGCGCGCGCGGTGACGAGCGTCGTCCAGTGCCGCTCCTTCTGCGGGCCGCGCACCCACTCCGCGGGCACGAGGACGACGTCGGCCCCCGCATCCACGAGCCGCCTCGTCGACTCCGGGAAGCGCAGGTCGTAGCACGTCTGGATGCCGATGCGCGTGCCGCGGAAGTCGACGACCGGCACCTGCGCGGGATCGCCGGGCGTCAGCCAGTCCGACTCGCTCGAGCCGAAGGCGTCGTAGAGGTGCACCTTGCGGTACGCGACCCTCAGGCCCGTCGCGTCGACGGCGACGACCGTGTTGCTCGGGCCGGCGTCGGTGCGCTCCACGAGGCCGGCCACGACGAGCGCGTCGTGCGCCGCGGCGCGCTCGGCGAGCATCGAGACGAAGGGCCCGTCGAGCGGCTCGGCGGCGTCGGGCGCGGTCTCGGCGAGCGTCGCGGAGCAGTGCTGCGCGTACTCGGGCAGCACGATGAGCTCCGCGCCGCGATCGGCCGCGCCGTCGATCCACGCGGCCGCCGCCGCGCGGTTCGCATCGACGTCCTCCGTCGCGGCGAGCTGCACCGCCGCCGCCATCAGCACCCCGGTCGCATCCGCCATGCCGACAGCCTACGGCGGGCCCGCGCGGCGCTGCTGGCGGTCGACGGCGGCGGGTGCGAGGATGCGACCGACGAAGGGAGCAGGATGCTCGTCGCATTCTCGATCGCACCCGGCACGGCCGGACCGGACGGCTCGGTGCACGACGCGGTCGCGGCCGCCGTGCGCGTCGTGCGCGCCAGCGGGCTGCCGCACCGCACCGACGCGATGTTCACGACGCTCGAGGGCGAGTGGGACGAGGTGATGGCGATCGTCAAGCGCGCGACCGACGCCGTGCTCGCGCTCTCGCCCCGCGCGTCCCTCGTCCTGAAGGCCGACATCCGACCCGGGTGGACGGGCGAGCTCGACGGCAAGGTCGATCGGCTCGAGCGAGCCCTCGAGGAGGACGCATGAGATCAGAGCTGTTCGCCGAGGCGAACCAGGAGGCCCAGTCGACCGAGCGCTGGGTCAAGCAGTCGAGCAAGATGCTGCGCATCAGCGTCTCGAACGGCGGCGACGTGCTCGCCGCGAAGGGCGCGATGGTCGCCTACCAGGGGCGCATGGAGTTCCAGCACGAGGGCGCCGGCGCGGCCCGCATGCTCAAGAAGCTCGTGACGGGCGAGGGCGCGCCGCTCATGCGCATCCGCGGCGAGGGCGAGGTGTTCCTCGCGCGCGACGCCGCGAACGTCTTCACCGTGCTGCTCGAGGGCGAGGGGCTCTCGGTGAGCGGGAAGAACCTGCTCGCCTTCGACCCCGACCTGCAGTGGGACATCAGGATGCTGCGCAGCGGCAACATCATGGCCGGTGGGCTCTTCAACGTCGAGATCGGCGGGCGCGGCACGATCGGCATCTCGTGCGAGGGCCAGCCGATGCTGCTCGACTGCTCGCGGCAGCCCACCTTCGTCGACCCGAACGCGGCGGTCTGCTGGTCGGCGAACCTGCAGCCGAGCGTCGTGAACAGCATGAACATGCGCTCGATGCTGCGCGGCGGCACGGGCGAGGCGTTCCAGCTCGCCTTCCACGGGCCGGGCTTCGTCGTCGTGCAGCCGAGCGAGGGCCGCCAGCAGCTCTCGGGCTCGAACGGCGGCGCCTCCTCCGGCGGAGGGCTCGGCAGCCTCTTCGAGTGACGCTCAGGCTCGCGTGCCGCGAGCCGCCCACGCGAGCGCCCGCACGTCGAACGGCGGCGCCGGCAGCAGCTCGCGGCAGCGATCGCGCACGCGCGCGCGATCGGCCGCGCCGAGCCGGGCGACGAGCTCCCCGACCGGCCCGACGCCGAGCTCGAAGGGCTCCCACCACTCGTCGATCGAGCCGATGCGCGCGGTCGCCTCGATCGGCGCCTCCACGACGTCGCGGAGCCCCGCGGCCTCGAGCAGCCGCGCGAGGTCGCCGCGCCGCGTGCCGACGCGCGGCGGCGGCGGCGCGAGGCCCGCCGTCTCGGCGGCCGCCGTCCAGAACGGCCCGAGCGGCCCGCGCTCGTGGTCCCAGACGCACGCGGCGACCGCGCCGCCGGGGCGCACGACCCGAGCCATCTCGGCGACGCCCGCCGACGCATCCGCCATGAAGTGCACGACGAGCTGCGCGAGCGCGGCGTCGAACGCCGCGTCGGCGAACGGCAGCGCCTCGGCGGCGCCCTCGAGCGCTCGGGCGCCCGGGTGGCGCTCGCGCACCGCGGCGACGAACGAGGGCGAGGGGTCGAGGGCCGTGACGGTCGCGCCGCGCGCGAGCAGCTCCTCGGTGAGCGCGCCGGGGCCGCTGCCGACGTCGAGGGCCTCCCCCGGCCCGGCGCCGGCGAAGTCGGCGAAGGCGCGCGCGAGCGGTCGCGAGTAGCGGCCCATGAAGCGGTCGTACGCGTCGGCCGAGACGGCGAAGCCCATGGCGGGACGCTACGCCGCCGGCCGGAGATGCAGAAGAGGCGCCCTCTCGGGCGCCTCTTCTCGTGCCGCAGTTCGCGGACTTCGTTGCGGGGACAGGATTTGAACCTGCGACCTCCGGGTTATGAGCCCGGCGAGCTACCGAGCTGCTCCACCCCGCGGCACAAGAAGAGACTCTATCAGCCGCGGGGCGGGAGGGCAAACCGGCTAGGGCGCGGCCGTCTCCTCCGTCGCCGGCTCCTCGGCAGGCGCCGACTCCTCGGGCGCGATCTCGGGCGCCTCGGTGCCCTCGATCTCGGCCGAGAGGTCGACCGCGCGCTGCACCGCCTCGTTGAGCCGCACCTCCGCCTCGGCGGCGGCGACGACGTCACCCTCCGCGTAGGCGGCCTGGCGCGCCTGGATCGCCGCGACGGCCTCCTGCAGCGCCGCGTCGAGCTGCGCCTGCAGGTCGGCGTCGGGTGCCTCGGCGCCGGGCTCCGCCGGCTCCTCGGTGCCGGGCTCGACGTCGGAGTCGCCCGCCTGGGCGCCCGAGTCGCCGCCGAAGAGCGCGTCGAGCGCCTCGTCGAGGGTGTCCTCGAAGGCGATGTCGTCGCCGAACGCCACGAGGATCTTCCGCAGCACCGGGAACGACGTCGCACCCGTCGAGCGCAGGTACACCGGCTGCACGTAGAGCAGGCCGCCGCCGACCGGGAGGGTCAGCAGGTTGCCGTTGATCACGTCGGACGCGCCCTGGCGCAGCAGGTTGAGCTCGCGGGAGACCTGGTCGTCGGTGTCGAAGGTGTTCTGCACCTGGCCGGGGCCCGGGATCGAGCGGTCCTTCGGCAGCATCTGCAGCGTCAGCTGCCCGTAGGTGTCGAGCCGCTCGCCCGCGGTGCCTCCCGCGTCGGCGTTGACCGACAGGTAGCCGTAGAGCACCTCGCGGCCGTCGCGCGGGATGAACGTCGAGTAGAGCGTGAACGCGGGGTCCTGCCCGTCGACCGACATCGTCAGGTAGTACGGGGGCTGCGGCGGCGCCTGCGTCTGCGCGCTCGACCACGTCGGGTCGGCCGGCGTCGCCCACTGGTCGTCGCCCGAGAAGAAGGTCGCCGGGTCGGTGACGTGGTAGTCGCCGAGGATGTTGCGCTGCAGCTTGAACATGTCGGCCGGGTAGCGCACGTGGCTCATGAGCTCGCCCGACATCTCGCTCATGGGGCGGATGGTGCCGGGGTAGATCTCCTGCCACGCCTGCAGGATCGGGTCCTCCGTGTCCCACGCGTACAGCGTGACCGAGCCGTCGTACGCATCCACCACGCCCTTGACCGAGTTGCGCATGTAGTTCACGACGTCGCCGGGCGTGAAGCCGGGGTTGGGGTTCGTGCTGTCGGCGATCGTCTGCGCGATCGAGCGGTGGGATGCGTAGGGGAACGACGACGAGGTCGTCATGCCGTCGACGATCCAGACGAGCCGCTCGTCGACGACCGCCGGGTAGGTGTCGCTGTCGAGCGTCAGGTACGGCGCGACCTCGCCGACCCGCTGGCGCGGGTCGCGGTCGTAGAGGATCTGCGACTCCTCGTTGACCGCGTCGGAGAGAATGATCTGCTCCGACTGGAACTTGAGCGCGTAGACGAGCCGGTTGAGGAAGCTGTCGAGCTTCGGGCCGCCGTCGCCCGCGAACGTCGTGTTCGCGTTGCCGCTGCCCTCCTCGGTCGAGCGCGGGTAGTCGAGCTCGAGGTTCGGGGAGCCCTCGGGGCCGCCGACGATCGAGTAGTCGGGCGTCGACTCGCCGAAGTAGACCCGCGGCTCGTAGTCGCCGAGCGCGCCGTCAGTCGGGATGCCCGCCTGCAGGAACACCGGCTGGCCCTCGGGGCCGCGCTGGTTGCCGTACGCGGCGACGACGCCGTAGCCGTGGGTGTAGACGATGTGGCGGTTGTACCAGCTGTCCTCGTCGAGGCCCGAGAGGTCGAGCTCGCGCACCGCGATGACGGTGTCGGTCGTCTGCCCGTCGATCTCGTAGCGGTCGACGTCGAGCTGCTCGGGGAAGCCGTAGTACTGGCGGTACTCCTGCAGGTTCGCGAACGCGTCGGTGACGAGCGCGGGGTCGATGATGCGGATGTTCGCGGTCGTCTCCGCGTCCTCGCGCAGCGCGCCGGGCTCGGCGTCGGTGCGCGCGTCGGAGGGCGCCTCGACCATCTCGTCGACGCCCCACGCGGCGCGCGTCGCGTCGATGTTGCGCTGGATGTACTCGGCCTCGAGCGTCCGCGCGCTCGGGTCGACCTGGAAGCGCTGCACGATCGCGGGGTAGGCGACCCCGACGACGAGCGACGACGCGATGAGCAGCGCCGTGCCGACGATCGCGATGCGCCAGCGGCCGATGATCGCGGTGACGATGAAGAACACCGCGACGAGCCCGGCGATGCCGGCCATGATCTGCGCGCCGGGGATCGACGCGTTGACCTCGGTGTAGCCGGCGCCTGCCTCGAGGAAGCCCTGCGCGGGCATCGAGAGCGAGGCGTACTGGCCGAGCCAGATCGAGACGCCGAGCGCGAGCATGTAGAGCGCGCCCGTGACCGCGAGCTGGATGCGCGCGGAGCGCGAGATGCGGAACTCGCGGCCGGTGACGCGGATCGCGCCGTAGAGGTAGGAGGTCGCGAGCGCGGCGACGAGGCAGATGAACAGCACCGCGAGCGCGAAGCCGACGATCGACTGGTAGAAGGGCAGCTCGAAGACGTAGAAGCCGATGTCGAAGCCGAACTGCGGGTCGGCCTCCCCGAAGGGCTTGCGGTGCAGCCACAGCTGGGCCGTCTCCCACTGCGATGCGGAGGCGATGCCCGCGAAGAGGCCGAGCACCGCGGGCGCGGCCCACATGCCCACGCGGCGCAGCGGCTCGACGAGCTCCTGGTAGCGGTCGAGCTGCGAGCTCAGCTGCGCGTAGACGGGCCGCGAGCGGAAGGCGATCTGCACGCTGAGCGCGAGCGGCACCGCCATGCCGAGGAAGCCGATGAGGAACATCACGAGCATCGAGAGCCAGCGCGTCTGCAGCACCTGCAGGAAGCCGAGCTGGTCGAACCACAGGATGTCGGCGTAGAAGCCGGAGAAGAGCACGAACGCTCCGAGGATCGCGGCGACCACGATCACCGTGATCAGCAGCGGCGATGGCCGCCTGCCGCTCGGCGCGGTCGTCGGCATGGGTCGATCGGCGTTGGCAGACACGTCGGGATGCTCCAAAGAGGGGGCTCGGCGGGCGGTGCCGCCATGCTATCGGCCGCGCCTATGAGCCGGGCACGGCCTCGCACGTCGGGAGCGCGCCCGCGTCGCCCTGCTCGGCGACGGTCTCGATCGCGGTGACGGCCTCGTCGAGCGTCGAGACGGCGAAGACCGTGAGCCCCTCCGGTACGTGGCCCACGACCTCCGCGCAGTTCGCGGCCGGGGCGAGGAAGTGCGTCGCGCCCGCGTCGACCGCGCCGTGCATCTTCTGCACGATGCCGCCGATCGCGCCGACCTCGCCGAGCGCGGCGATCGTGCCGGTGCCCGCCCAGCTCGTGCCGGCGGTCATCGCGCCGGGGGTGAGCTCGTCGACGATCCCGAGCGCGAACATCATGCCCGCGCTCGGCCCGCCGACGTTCGGCAGCTCGATGTCGACCTCGAAGGGGAACGCGAACTCGTTCGCGGGGTAGATCCCGACGATGCGCTGCTCCCCCTCCATCGCGGGCATCACCTCGACCGTGAGCGGCTCGCCGTCGCGCTCGATCTCGAACGTCGACGCGCCCTCGGCGGCGGCGATGGATGCGCGGATGGAGTAGACGTCGTAGGCGGTGTCGCCGTTGACGCGCAGGATCCGGTCGTCCTCCTGGAGGATCCCCTCCGCGGGCGAGCCCTCGATGACGCCCGCGACGCGCACGTCGCTCTCGACCGGCTCGCCGAGGTGCAGCAGCGCGGCGGCGACCGCGGCCGATTGCGAGTTGCGCATCTCGATCCGGCCGGCCTCGTTCTGGTCCTCCACCGAGACGGACGGCGGGAACGCGGCCTCCATCGGGATGATGGCGCGCGACGGGTCGACGTACGCGCGCGCGACGTCGACCCACGTGAGCGGCCGCTCGGGGTTGCCGAGCAGCGAGACCGTGAGCAGCCGCAGCTCGCCCTCGGTCGGGAACGTCTCGGCACCCTCGATCTCGATGAGCTCGCCGGCGTCGGTCGCGCCGAGCGTGTCGAACGTCGGGCCGGGCACCTCGACGACGTAGGGCGAGGGCACGAACGCGAGCGAGAGCGACGCGAGGCCCGTCACCCCGAGCGCGGCCCAGCCGGCGCGGCGCACGCGGCGCGGGCGCACGTCCGGGAAGCGGGGCTGAGCCCGGTGTTCGCGGACGGCGGATGGCTGGATGGGCGGATACCCGGCGGGCTCGGACATGCTGGGGCTAGCGTAGTCGCATGCCTGAGGAGCCCGAGGACCGCCGCCCCGAGGACGAGCTGCGGGAGATGCTCCAGCAGTTCCTCTCCGGCCAGGGGCCCATCGATCCGTCGCGCCTCGCCGGCGCCGCCGGCATGCCGAGCGACCCGGCGCAGCTGCACGCGCTCATGGCGCAGCTGCAGGCCGCGCTCGCCCGCACCGACGACGGCATCGACTGGTCGGCCGCGCAGCGGCAGGCCGCCGCGGTCGTGCAGCGCGACCCCGGCTCGGTGACGACCGCCGAGCGCGACGCCGTGCGGCAGGCCGCCGACCTCGCGGCGCTCTGGCTGAGCGAGACGACCGAGATCGGCGCCGCCGCCGGCTCGCTCACGCTCCTCTCGCGCCAGCAGTGGGTCGACGCGACGATCCCTGTGTGGCAGGAGATGAGCGAGCCGGTCGCGAACAGCATCGCGAACGCGCTCACGAGCGCGATGCAGGAGCACGCGCCCGAGGAGGCGCAGGAGATGCTCGCGGGCGCCGAGCGCATCCTCCGCAACGTCGGCGGCACGATGTTCGCGATGCAGCTCGGCAACGTCGTCGGGCAGCTCGCGAGCGAGACGATCGCGGGCGGCGACTTCGGGTTCCCGCTGCTCGAGGACACCGCGGCGCTCCTGCCCGTCAACCTGCGCTCGGCCGCCGAGGGCCTCGAGATCCCCGAGGATCAGGTGCGCATCTGGATGGCTGCGCGCGAGCTCGCGCACGCGCGCCTGTTCCACCACGCCCGCTGGCTGCGCCTGCACGTGCTCTCCTCCGTGCGGGAGTACGCCGAGGGCATCCGCATCGACGTCGAGCGGCTCGAGGAGCTCGCCGAGTCGTTCGACCCCTCGAGTCCCGAGCAGCTGCGCGAGGCGCTCGGCAGCGGCGCGCTCATCCCGCCGAAGACGCCCGAGCAGGTCGAGGCGCTCGCGCGGCTCGAGACGACGATCGCGCTCATCGACGGCTGGGTCGACGCCGTGACCGAGGCGGCCACCGCGCGCCTGCCCAAGCGCGACGCGATCGCCGAGACCGTGCGCCGTCGGCGCGCGACGGGCGGGCCGGCCGAGAAGGCCTTCGGCACGCTCGTCGGCCTCGAGATCCGCCCGCGGCGCCTGCGCGAGGCGGCCGCCTTCTGGCACGCCGTGACGGATGCGGTGGGCCCCGAGGTGCGCGACTCCCTGTGGGACCAGCCCGACCTCATGCCGGGCTCGGCCGACATCGACGACCCCTCGCGCGTCATCGCGCGGCTCCGCGGCGTCGGCGAGCTCGACGAGATGGACCTCGCGCTGCAGGAGCTGCTCGACGACGCGGAGCGGGGCACCGGCGAGGACGAGGCAGGCGGCGCGGAGCAGCGCTGAAGCGGGGCCCGAGACGGGCGCCCGCGCCGGGCCGGCTGTGGACAGCCGCCGACGCGCCCGGCCGCGCTGGCGCACCATGCCGCCATGCTCCGCCTCGACCCGCACCTCGCCGTCTTCCGCAGCGCCCCCGACCGCGTGACGGTCGGCGGGCAGCAGCCCGTCGCCGAGCTGCCGGCCGACGACGCGACGCTCCGCGGCCTCGCGCTCCTCACGCGCGGGGTCGTGCGCCGCGAGCTCGAGCACGTGCTCGGCGACGACGCGGCCGCGGCGCTGCTCGAGGCGCTCGCACCCGCGCTCGACCCGCTGCCGCCCGCCGTCCCGACGCTCGTGCGCGGACGCATCCCCTTCGCCCTCGAGCTGCATCGCGCGCTCGATCGCGCGGGGCACCGCGCCGGGCCCTCGGCCGGCGACGACCCGCTCGTGCTGCCGGTCTCGCCGTGGCGGCTGCCCCACCGCGAGCGCGACCGGCTCGTGGAGTCGGGCACCGCGCACCTGCCGGTCACCGTCGGCGACGCGTGGGTGCAGATCGGCCCGTTCGTGCCCGCGGGCGCGGGCTGCGTCGAGTGCGCGGTCGACGACGAGTCGCTCGTGCCGGCGCACCTCGCGCCGGTGCCGAGCGCGATCGCCGCGGCGCAAGCGGTCGCGACGGTGCTCGGGGCGCTCCGCCGCCTCGGTGACGACGAGCTCCCCGCGGGCTGGGGCGCGCGGGTGCGCCAGCGCGACGGCGCGGTCAGCGCGCTCCGGCGCGCGCGGCGGGCCTGCCGGCACCGATCTCCGCGAGGAATCGCGACGGCTGCCTGACCGCGTGGCCCGAGCTGCGCGCCCACGTGAGCGAGAGCGAGCGCTGCGCGCGCGTGATGGCGACGTAGAGCAGCCGCCGCTCCTCGTCGATCTCGGCGAGCGAGGTCGCGTGCGAGATGGGCAGCAGCCCCTCGGCGAGCCCGCACACGTGCACGTGCTGCCACTCGAGGCCCTTCGCGGCGTGGATCGTCGCGATCGTGACGGCCGCGACGGTCGGCTCGTGCTCGGTCGCCGCCCGGCGCTGGAGGTCGAGCGCGAAGCCCGGCAGGTCGGTGCCGCCCGTCTCCTCCGCGAGCGTCACGAGCGCGTGCAGCGCATCCCACTGCGCCCGCTCCTCGCCGTGGCTCGACGGCGGCTCGGCACGGTACCCGAGCCCCATGACGACGTCGGTCACCGCCTGGAAGAGCGGCCGCCCGTCGGCGGGGGCGCTGCGCAGCATCAGGAGCGCGCGCTTGACCACGGGGAGCTCGAAGAAGCGCACCGAGCCGCGCACGGTCGACGAGATGCCGGCCGCGGCGAGCGCCTGCTCGATGATCCCGGACTGGGCGTGGAAGCGCGTGAGCACCGCGATCTGGCCGGGATCGGCACCCGCGGCGACCTGCGCGCGCACGGCCGCGGCGATCGCGGCGGCCTCCGCGGAGTCGCTCGCGTGCTCGGTGACGCTCGGCTCGAGCCCGTGCTCCCCCGAGGCGGCCTCGAGCGTGAGCGCGTCGCGGCCGCGCATGAGCCGGTTCGCGAGCCCGACGATCGCTCCCGTCGAGCGGTAGGAGCGCTCGAGCCGCACGAGCTCGGCGTCGGGGTGCTCGTGCAGGAAGCGCTGCAGCCCCGCGGGGTCGGCGCCCGCGAACGAGTAGATCGTCTGGCTCGGGTCGCCGACGACGCACACGTCGCGGCGGTCGCCGAGCCAGGCGGCGAGCAGCTGCTGCTGCATCGGCGAGACGTCCTGGTACTCGTCGACCGTGAAGTGGCGGTAGCGCGAGCGCACCTCGTCGGCGACGACGGGCTCGCGCTCGAGCATGCCGGTCGTGGCGAGCAGCACGTCCTCGAAGTCGATCTGGCGGCGCTCGTCCTTCACCCGCTCGTACGCCATGTGGAGGTCGATCATCGCCTCGGGGGTCAGGCCCGTCGGCAGCGGGCGCACGCGCGCCTGGACGCCGTAGTCCTCCATGGTCATCGCCTGCGACTTGCGCCACTCGATCTCGCCCGCCGCGTCGCGCAGCTGCGCGGTCGGCAGCCGCAGCCGCAGCTGCGCGGCCGCGTCGGCGAGCGTCGACGCCTTCTGCGGCAGCAGCTGCGGCATGCGCGAGCCCGTCACGCGCGGCCAGAAGTGCGACAGCTGCGCGAGCGCCGCGGCGTGGAAGGTGCGTGCCTGCACGCCGCCCGCCCCGAGCCGCGCGAGCCGCGTGCGCATCTCCCCCGCCGCCCGGCTCGTGAAGGTGAGCGCGAGCGACGCGTGCTCGACCTGCTCCCCGGTCGCGACGCCGTAGGCGATGCGGTGCGTGATCGCGCGCGTCTTGCCGGTGCCGGCGCCGGCGAGGATCGCGACCGGGCCGCCGAGCGTCGTCGCGGCGAGCCGCTGCTGCTCGTCGAGCCCGGCGAGGATCCGGTCGGCGTCGGGCTTCGGCGCGCTCATCGCCCCAGCCACGCGTCGATGATCCAGGCCGCGATCGACGTCGGGCCAGGCAGCTGCACGACGCCCGAGCGCAGCTCCTCGCGCGTGAACCAGCGCACGTCGAGGATCTCGACGCCGTCGGGCACGATCGCGTCGGGCTCGGCCGCGACGCACTCGAAGCCGATCATGAGGCTCCGCGGGAACGGCCACGGCTGCGAGCCGAGGTAGCGCACGCCGGCGACGGCGAGGCCCGTCTCCTCGCGGACCTCGCGGACGACCGCCGCCTCGAGCGACTCGCCCGGGTCGACGAAGCCGGCGATGAGCGAGTAGCGGCCCTCGGGCCACGCGGCGTTGTGGCCGAGCAGGATGCGCTCGTCGGATGCGTCGTGGATGGCGACGATGACCGCCGGGTCGGTGCGGGGGAAGTGCGCGCCGCCGCTCGCGTCGCGCCGCACCCAGCCCGACTCCTCGAAGCTCGCCGCCGAGCCGTCGACCGGGCTGTGGTGGCTCTCGCGCTGCCAGACGCCGAGCGCGACCGCCTGCACGAACGCTCCGGCATCGGCGTCGTCGAGCTCGGCGCCCACCTCGCGGAGCGACCGCCACTGCGCTCCCTCGACCTCGAACGGCTCCGCGACGAGCATGCTCAGCACGACGCCGCCGGGGGCGCCGTCGCGAGCGGGAGCGCGGCCGAGCCAGCTGAGCGGCACGCGCGGCTCGACGTGCCGCGCGGTCGCGGGCAGCTCGTCCGGGCGCAGCCGCACGAGCGCGCCGTCGCGCACGGGTGCGCGGTCGCCGGCGACCGCGATGACGCGCGTCGAGGGCTGCTCGAGCGCGCGCGCGACGGCATCGGCGCCGAGCCGCCCGGCGTGGTCTCGGTCGAGCGCCGAGCGGGCGAGCGGGGGAACCTGCACGTCACCTCCGTCGCGTGGCGCGGTCTCCCCCGGTCGAGGTCGGCCTAGCCTGGCATCCATGAGCACGAACCCCTTCACCCTATCCGCGCTCGCCACGACGGCCGTGCCCGGGCTCGACATCGTGGGGGCGACGGAGGACGGCTCCGACGAGCACCGCTCGGTGGTCGCCGCCCGCCTCGCCGACGGCGAGACGGTGCAGGTCGTGCTGCCCCGATCCGTCGCGGCGCTGACGGCGGCGGAGGCGCACGCCGCCGGGCTCGCCGCGCTCACGCTCGCGACGCGCTCGCGGCTGCCGTTCGTCGTGCCGACGGTGCTCGGCACGACGGCCGCGGGCAGGTCGACCCTCTTCGTGCTCTCTCGCCTCGGCGGCGAGCCCATGCGGCTCGCCGACGTCTCCCCCGCGCGGCCGGGGCTGTCGACGAGCGTCGGCGAGGCGATCGCCGCGATCCACGAGCTGCCCACCTCGGTCGCCGCCGACGCGGGGCTCCCGCACGAGAGCGCGATGACGCTCCGCCAGCACCTGCTCGCGACCTTCGACCGCGCGGCCGCGACGGGATCGGTGCCGGCGCCGCTGCTCGAGCGCTGGGAGGGCGCGCTCGGCGACGACCGGCTGTGGCAGTTCAAGCCCACGCTCGTGCACGGCGACCTGCAGGCGCCCGCGTTCCGCATCGAGGGCGCGCGGGTCGTCGGCATCGACGGCTGGCACGCGCTCTCGGTCGGCGACCCGGCGCGCGACCTCGCCTTCCTGCTGGGCTCGAGCGAGTTCGGCAGCGTCGACGACGCCTTCGAGGCGCACGCCGCCGCGCGCGGCGCCGGCGACCGGCACGTGCGGCAGCGCGCGATGCTGCACGCGGAGCTCGACATCGCCCGCTGGCTGCTGCACGGCGTCGAGCGCGGCGATCAGTCGATCGTCGACGACGCGAAGCGCATGCTCGCCGGGCTGCTCGCGCGCGTCGACCGCGATCCCACCGCGGCGATCGCGCCCGAGCGGCTCGAGACGATGGACCTCACGGGCGTGCAGGAGTACCTCGGCGAGCAGGCCCAGCCCGAGGCGACCGAGCCCGGCGGTTCAGCCGAGCGCTGACGCCTCGGCGACCGCCTGCTGCGCCCGCAGCCAGCGCGCCTCGAGCTCGGCGAGCGACTCGATGCGCTCGGGGCGCACGATCCGGTCGTGCTCGACGAAGTACAGCTCCGCATCCACGAGGTCAGGATCGAGCCCCGCGTGCGCCGCGTACGCGGCGCGGTAGAGCGCGAGCTGCAGCTGCCGGGCCTCGAGGTCGGCCTCGCCCGACGGCAGGCGGCCGGTCTTCCAGTCGACGACCGTCGCGCGCTCGCCGTCGCGGTAGACGGCGTCGATCTTGCAGACGACGGTCGTGCCCGCGAGCGGCAGGTGGATCTCGAGCTCGGTCTCGGCGGGGCGGCGGTCGCCGTAGGGCGAGAGGAGGAACGTCTGCTTGAGCCGCTCGAGCCGCTCGGCGTCGATGCCGACGAGCTCGTCGTCGAGCGGCGCGTCGTCGACCGCGTCGCCGAGGCTCACGGCGCTGCCGCGGCGCTCGACCCAGCCGTGGAAGAGCGTGCCGAGCCGCGTCGCCGCGAACGGCTCCTGCGGCATGGGCCGCGCGATCGCCCGCGCGACGGCGACCGGGTCGGCCGCCCAGTCCTTGAACCCGGATGCGGCGATGCGGCTCGGGAGCGAGAGCCCGGCCTGGCCGCGGTCGGCGAGCAGGAGCTCGATCGCGTCGTCCCAGGGGGTCTCGGCCGACGCATCCGCCGCCTCGACGCGCGCCGCGGCCGCCTCGACCGCCTCGCGACGGCGACCGAGCGGGTCGACGGGCCACGCGAGCGAGGGGCTGCGGTCGCCGAGCGGGTTCTCGGCACCGCGCTCCGGCGCCTCGAGCAGCTCGGCGCCCATCGCGCCCGCGGCGATCTCGAGCAGCCGCTTGGGCGCCGCGGGCGTCTTCGCCATGCCGTACCACTGCGCGCCCGAGAGCCACAGCGCGCGCCGCGCGCGCGTGACGCCGACGTAGGCGAGGCGGTCCTCCTCCGACTGGTAGTGGTCCCACAGCTCCTCGAGGAAGCGCTCGCGCGCGAGCGCGTACTCGTGCTGCGTCGCGTGCCCCTCCCACTCGAGCCGCGGCAGCAGCGACGCGTCGCCGCGCAGCGGGTAGGGCAGCGTCGCGTGCGTGAGCCAGCCGAGCGGCCGGTCGTCGCCCTTCGCGGCCGCGAGCCGCGGGAGCGCGACGACGTCCCACTCGAGGCCCTTCGACGCGTGCATCGTGAGCACCTGCACCCAGCCGGGCTCGGCCTCGGGCTCGGGCACGTCGGGGCCGCGGCCCGCCTCGAGCACGTCGAGGTACGCGAGGAAGGCCTCGAGCGAGCCGCGCTCGTCGGCCGCGGCGAACGCCTGCACCTCGCGCGCGAAGGCGTCGAGCGCGCCGTGCGCGTGGTGGCGCTTCGCGGCGACCTCGATGTCGAGCCGGAGGGCGTGCTCGACGCTGCGCACGAGCTCGGGCAGCGGCATGCCGGCGCGGCGGCGCAGCTCGCGCAGCAGCGCGCCGGCGTCGCGCATGCGCGCGAGCCCCTCCGCCGTCGCGCCCTCGAGCCGCGGCGAGTCGACGAGCGCGTCGAGCGCGTCGACGATCGAGACGCTCGCCTCGACCGCGATCGCGCCGCGGTCGGCGCTGCGCTGCTCGGGGCTCAGCCCCGCCTTCGCGAGCATCGACGCGTGCCGCTGGAGCGCGGCGAGGTCGGCGACGCCGATGCGCCAGCGGCTGCCGGCGAGCAGCCGCACGAGGCTCGAGCCCTCCTCGGGCCGGCCGAGCACGCGCAGCGCCGCGACGAGGTCGACGACCTCGGGCTCGTCGAGCAGTCCGCCGCCGCCGGAGCGAAAGACGCGGATGCCCTCCGCCCGCAGGGCGCGCGTGAGCTCGACGCCTTGCGAGTGCGAGCGCACGAGCACGGCGGCGGTCGTCTCGGAGCCCGCGACGCCCGCACCGTGCGAGCGCAGCCACGCGGCGAGCTCGCGCGACTCGTCCTCGATCGTCGGCAGGTGCCGCACCGCGACGTCGCCCGGGCCCGCGCCCTCCCGCGGCTCGAGCCGCTTGACGGGCACGCCGGGCTGCTCGGGCAGCCGGCTCGCGACGGCGTGCGCGAGCGAGAGCACCTCGGCGTCGTTGCGCCAGCTCGTCGAGAGCGTGAGCGTGCGCTCGACCCGGAAGCGCTGCGCGAAGAGCGCGAGCGTGCCGGCGCTCGCGCCGCGGAAGCCGTAGATGGCCTGGTTCGGGTCGCCGACGGCCATGACGGGCGAGCCGTCGAAGAGCGCGTGGATGAGCTGGAGCTGCAGCACCGAGGTGTCCTGGAACTCGTCGAGCAGCACCGCGCGGTGCCGGGCGCGCAGCTCGGTCACCGCGCCCTCGTGCGCGTCGATCGCGTCGATCGCGAGCCGCACCTGGTCGCTGAACTGCACGGCGCTGCGCCGGCGCTTCGCCTCGTCGAACGCGTCGACGAGGTCGGCGAGCGGGTCGAGGCTTCCGACGCGCTCGACGTCCTGCGCGATCGCCTTCGCGTGCGCCGCCTTGAACAGCTTCGGCTCCTCGGCGGTCGGGAGCGCCTGCAGGGCGCGGAACCGCTCGGGGTAGCGGCCGCGGCGCAGCCGCTCGGTCGAGACGCGGTGGTCGCCGAGCGTGCCCGCGAGCTGCACGACGCGCTCGGCGACGGTCTCGGCGCGGCCGAGCGAGGCGAGCCGCAGGTCGTCGGAGGCGCGCGCGACGCGGAGCGCGAGCAGGAACGCGGCCGGGTCGGTGAGCACCTCCGACTCGGGGTCGCGGCCGATGAGCAGCGCCCACTCGCGGAAGAGCGAGCTCGCGAACGAGTTGTAGGTCTGCACGACGGGGCGGCGGGTCGCGGCGACCTCGGGGTCGACGAGGCCCGCCCTGGCGAGCAGCGCGAGCTCCTTCGTCAGCCGCTCGGCGAGCTCGCGCGCCGCCTTCCGCGTGAACGTGAGGCCGAGCACCTCGTCGGGCGCGACGCGGCCGTTCGCGACGAGCCACAGCACGCGCTGCGCCATCGTGTGCGTCTTGCCGCTGCCCGCGCCCGCGACGACGAGCGTCGGCGCTTCGGGCGCAGCGATGACGGCCGACTGCTCGGGCGTCGGTCGCTGCCCGGGCTTCCCGCTCGCCGCGGCGAGTGCGTCGGAGAGCTCCTCTGGGGTGATCTCGCGGGTCACTCGGTCACCTCCGGGATGACGTGGATGGCGCACTGGCCGAAGCTGTAGTCGTCGTTGCAGTGCAGCTCGGGCCGGGCGGTGAAGACCGCGCCGCCCATGGTCTCGATCGCTGTCCGCAAGTGCTCGTGGAACGCATCCGCCACCTCGTCGAAGGGCTCGGAGTCGATCGTCTTGTCCTTGCGGGCGAGCTTGGGCATCACGAGCCGCGCAGAGGTCTGCGCGCCCGCCTCGATGCCCTCGACGCCGCCGAGCGCGACCGCGAGCTGGTAGGCGCGCAGCTGCAGGTTGCCGAGGCCCTCGACAGCCTTCGGCACGCGCTTGCCGGTCTTGAGGTCGACGATGCGCACCTCGCCGCTCGGCCCGTGCTCGAGCCAGTCGATCGCGCCCGAGAGCACGGCGCCGCCGACCTCGACCTCGAAGCGCGCCTCGCGCTCGTCGCGCTCGATCCGCCAGCCCGAGCCGCGCAGCACCTGGAAGTAGTTCGCGAGGGCCGAGGCCATCGGCACGACCTCGGCGCGCTGCTGCGCGGCCTCCCACGCGGAGGGGTGGTCGAGCTCGGCGAAGCGCGCGTCGACGGCCGCCTCGATCGCCGCGGCGTCGGTCGCGTCGACGTGCTCGACCGCGTCGTGCACGATCGTGCCGAGCGCGGCGGCGCGGTTCGACGTGCCGCCGGCGAGCCGGCCGATGACCCACGAGAGCTCGCACTCGACGAGCCCTTGGAGCGCCGAGGGGCTCACGCGCACCTGCTCGCTCGCGTCGAGCCGCTCGGTCGTCGTGACGGGCGCGAGCCCCGCCCACTCGCGCGGGTCGGCGCCCGGCACGCCCGCATCGGCGAGCCGGCGCAGCGCGCTCGCGGCCGCATCGGCATCGTGCCGCTGGTCGACGACCCGCCGGCGGAGGCTCGCGACGAGCGAGCGCAGCGAGTGCCAGCTGTCGTCGGCGCCGGGCGTCGGCTCCGGGTCGACCGTCAGCACGAAGGGCGAGGGCTGCTCGTCGTCGCTCGCGACCGCGGTGAGGAGCACGGCCGAGCGCGCGGTCGAGACGGTCTTGACGAAGGTGCGCAGCTCGTCGTGCAGCACGCCGGCGCGCGCGTCCTCCGTCGGCTCCCCGTCGAGCCGGTTCGCGCCGAGCAGCGATCCGCGCGGCCGCAGGTTCGGCCACACGCCGTCCTGCAGGCCCGCAACGATGACGGTGTCGAGCTCGCGCCCGACGAACTGGCCCGGCGTGCCGATCGCGACGCGGGCGCCCTCGGCGCGCGCGGCGAGCGAGTCGTCGTCGACGCTCGAGGCGAGCCACGCGTCGACGAACGCGCCGGTGTCGGCGTCGGGCCGGCGCTCGATGAGTCGCGCGACCTGGTCGAAGAGCGCGACGACCGCGTCGAGCCGCCGGTTGGCGAGCGCGCGCTCGACGCCCGCGCCGCCGAGCGCCGTGCGCCGCAAGCCCTCGGCGACGCCCGCGGCGCTCCAGACGGCCCACAGCACCCGGTCGGCGCCGGCCGGGTCGTCGGCGGTCAGGAGCGCGCGAGCGTCGGCGAGCATGCGCACGAGGCGGCGCGCGGCGGCGGCGCCCTGCCGCGCGCCCGCGAGGCCCTCGAGCTGCTCGGGATCGGCGATCGCGGCGCGCACGAGCTCGGCGCCCGCGACGTGCACGGAGCCGCCCTCGGCGACGACGCGGTGCCGGAGCGCGCGCTTGAGCCGCCGCACCGCGAGCGCGTCGAGGCCGAGCAGGTCGCTGCGCAGCAGATCCTCGGCGAGCTGGGCGTCGAGCTCGCGGCGCCCGGTCGCGACCGCGAGCACGCTCACGAGCGCGTCGACGACCTCGGTCTCGCGCAGCCGCGTCGGCCCACCCGAGGCGACCGGCACCTCGAGCGCCGAGAGCAGCGAGCCGAGCTCGGCGGCCGAGCGCCCGGTGCGGGCGATGATGGCGATGTCGTCGAACGCGACGCCGCGGGCGCGGCGCTCGTGGATGAGCCGCGCGATCCGACGGGCCTGCTCGTCGAGCGATTGCGCGAGGTGCAGCTCGAGCACGTCCTCCGCGCTCGATCCGCCCGCGGCCGCGCGCCGGTGCGCGCCCGCGCCCGCCGTGCCGATGCCCTCGGCGGCCTTCGCGAGGAACGCGCGCACGCGCGCGCCGTGGCGGTGGTCGACCGCGAGCTCGAGCCGGTGGCCGGGCTCGCTCGCGAAGCGGAGCCTCGTCGGCAGCGCCGCGAGCAGCGCGGGGTCGGCGCCGCGGAAGCCGCCCGTCGTCGTGTCGGGGTCGCCGAACGCCACGACCGTCGCGCCGCGCGCGCGGAGCGCCTCGAGCACGACGACCGCGCCCTCGGTGAGCTCCTGCGCGTCGTCGACGAGCACGAGGCTCGGCAGCGGCACCTCGGTCTCGGCGATCGCGCTCGCCGCGCGCCGCAGGAGCGACGCGGCCGTCATCGCCTCGGCGCCGCGCCGCTCGAGCCGCTGGAGCCGCTCGAACTCGTCGAGGAACTGCGCAGCGGCGGCCCACTCGGGCACCGCGCGCTCGGCCGCGAGCGCGGAGAGCGTCGACGCATCCCACCCCCGCTCCTGCACCGCGGCGAGCAGCTCGCGCAGCTCGGCCCGGAACCCCGCCTGCTCGCGCACCTCGGCGTGCAGGTGCTCGGGCCACTCGGGGCCGCTCGGCGCGCCCGCCGCCGCGTCGTCGACGTGGCCGGCGAGCATCGCGGCGATGATGCGGTCCTGCTCGGCACCCGAGAGCAGCTGCGGCACGGGCCGCTCGTCGGCGAGCGCCGCGGCCGTGAGGAGCGCGTGCGCGAACGACGGCATCGAGCGCGCGAGCGGGCCCGGGGTGACGATCGCGGTGCGGTGCGCGAGCCGGTCGCGGAGCGCCGTCGCGGCTTGCCGCGAGCCGGCGATGACGAGCAGCCGCGCGGGGTCGAGGCCGCGCGCGAGGCGGTCGGCCGCGAGCTCGACGAGCGTCGTCGTCTTGCCGGAGCCGGCGACGCCGAGCACGATCGCGGATGCGTCGTCGGGCCGCTCGAGCACGGCGCGCTGCGACGCGTCGAGCTGCGCGGCGAGCGCCCGCTCGGGGGCGTCGAGGGTGAGGCTTCGCTCTGGCACGCGCCCACGGTATCGACGGCCGCCGACACCGCCGCTCGCCCCGCTGATCGCCCACGGCGGAACGGCGCGGGCGCCCGCATCCCATCGCCTATCCTCAAGGCATGGACATCCGCATCGGCATCAAGGACTCGCCCCGCGAGATCTCGTTCGACTCGTCGCAGACGGCCGAGGAGGTGCAGGCGCTCGTGCTCGACGCGCTCGACGCGGGCCACCTGGCGATCGACGACGCGAAGGGCCACCGCTACATCGTCCCGAGCGCGAACATCGCCTACGTCGAGATCGGCAGCGAGACGGCGCGCAAGATCGGCTTCGTGGCCTGATGCCCATCCTCATCCTGGTGCCGATGGTGCTCGGCGCGGCGATCGGCCTCTTCGCGCGCTACGCGCTGCCAGGTCGCGAGTGGATGGGGCTCTTCCTGAGCCCGGGCGCGTCTGCCGCCGCCGCGGGCATCGTCTGGATCATCGGCATGCTCGCGGGCGTCGGGGCGGATGCCCTGTGGCTGTGGCTCGTGTGCCTCGCGGCCGCGACCGCGGTCGCCCTCGTGCTGCCGCGGCTGCTGCCGAAGCGGCGCGAGCAGGCCGACCGGGAGTACCTCGCGGCGCTCACGGCCGCGAAGCGGGCGTAGGTCTCGACGCGGCCCTGCGGGCCTGCTCGACCACCGGGGATCGCAGGGCGCTCAGGCCGTGAGGCCGAGCTCGTCCATGCGGCGCGTGTGCGAGGCGACGATGTCGTTGAACGCCGGCTCGAGCCGCTGCTGGCTCGGCACCGCGCGGCCCGCGTCGTCGGGGCCGTTGACCGCGAGGTACATCTGCAGCAGCGCGTCGCCGACGAGCCGCCGGCCCCACACCGCGAGCCGGTCCGAGAGGCGCGGCGTCTGCTCGATCGCCGCGAGCAGCAGCTTCACGAGCTGCGGGTGGGCGCTCTCGCCGCGCAGGGCGCGCAGCATCGCGTCCTGATCGTCCTCGGGCAGGCCCGGCACGACCGCGACGAAGAAGTCCTCGAGCAGCCCGCTCACGACGTGCACGGCGAGCAGCTCCTCGTACCAGTCGGAGCCGGCGATGAGCTTCGAGAACTCGCGCGTCGAGTCGGCGAACGGGCGCATGGCGTCCTGCGCCTCGACGCCCTCCCCCTCGAGGATGCGCGCGAACGCCGTCGCGCGCGTGGCGAGGATGCGCACGACCTCCGAGAGCGCGACCTGCGCCTCGGCCGAGGGCGCCGCCTGCAGCACCCGACCGGCCTTCGCGACGAGGTCGAGCTCGAGGCCGAGGGCCTGGCCCACGAAGGGCACGAGCGCGGGCCGCACGTCCTGCAGCAGCACGCGGTCGCCGACGACCGGCACCCGATGGTGCCTGAGGAGCTGGCGCGTGACGTCGCGCGGCGTCCGGTCGAACCACTTCACCACAGTCGTGCAGTCTATGGGCGTGCAGGGAGCCTGCCTCGCATGCCCCTTGTACGCTGGAGGCAGATAACGAACAGGCGGAACCCCCTCTTGACCTTCCAAGACCTCAACATCGATGCCGACATGGTCCAGGCGCTCGCCGACCGCGGCATCCTCGAGCCCTTCCCCATCCAGGCGCAGACGATCCCGCTCGCGCTCTCCGGACAGGACATCATCGGCCAGGCGAAGACCGGCACCGGCAAGACCTTCGCGTTCGGCCTGCCGCTCGCGCAGCGCCTCGGCCCCGAGCCCGAGAGCGGCGTGCAGGCGCTCATCGTCGTGCCCACGCGCGAGCTCGCCGTGCAGGTGACCGAGGACATGGAGCTCATCACCTCCAACCGGCCGACGACGATCGTCTCCATCTACGGCGGCAAGGCCTACGAGGGCCAGGTCGAGCAGCTCAAGGCCGGCGCGCAGATCGTGGTGGGCACCCCCGGGCGCCTCCTCGACCTCTCGCAGCAGCGCATCCTCGACCTCTCCAACGTCAAGGAGATCGTGCTCGACGAGGCCGACAAGATGCTCGACCTCGGCTTCCTGCCCGACGTCGAGAAGATCTTCTCGAAGGTGCCCGCGGTGCGGCACACGATGCTCTTCTCGGCGACCATGCCCGGCGCGGTCGTCGCGCTCGCGCGCCGCTTCATGTCGCGGCCGCTGCACATCCGCGCCGCGGGCGTCGACGAGACCGTCGCGCAGGCCAACATCGAGCACGTCGTCTACCGCGCGCACGCGCTCGACAAGGACGAGGTCGTCTCGCGCATCCTGCAGGCCGAGGGCCGCGGCAAGACCGTCATCTTCACGCGCACGAAGCGCGCCGCCTCGCGGCTCACCGAGGAGCTCATCGACCGCGGCTTCGCGGCCGCGGCGGTGCACGGCGACATGAGCCAGGAGGCGCGCGAGCGCGCGATGGCGCAGTTCAAGGCCGGCAAGAAGGACGTGCTCATCGCGACCGATGTCGCCGCGCGCGGCATCGACGTCGACGACGTCACGCACGTCATCAACCACACGATCCCCGAGGACGAGAAGGCCTACCTGCACCGCGTGGGCCGCACGGGCCGCGCCGGCCGCACCGGCATCGCGGTCACGTTCGTCGACTGGGAGGACCTGCACAAGTGGTCGCTCATCGACCGCGCGCTCGAGTTCGGCCGCCCCGAGCCGCTCGAGACGTACTCGTCGAGCCCGCACCTCTACAGCGACCTCAACATCCCGGTCGGCTCGAAGGGCCGGCTGACGACGACGCCGCCCAACAAGGACGCGAAGCGCGAGCACATCGCCGAGTACGCGGCGGGCGACGGCTCGGCTGCGGGCGGCCGCGGGCGCGGCGGCGATCGCGGTCGCGGCGGCGACCGGGGTCGCGGCGGCGAGCAGGGCGGCGGGCAGCGCCGTCGACGCGGCGGCAGCGGACGCTCCGGC
This sequence comes from Agrococcus sp. TF02-05, assembly GCF_017565345.1. Lineage (NCBI taxonomy): Bacteria > Bacillati > Actinomycetota > Actinomycetes > Micrococcales > Microbacteriaceae > Agrococcus > Agrococcus sp. TF02-05. The sequence continues at coordinate 48,810 of NZ_JAGEKO010000002.1, forward strand.
GGCGAGGGACAGCAGGCGGATGCGTCGGCCACGCCCGAGGGACGCGGCACGCACGACGGCGGCGGCACCGAGCACCGCGACGGCAACGCCGCGCCGACGCAGCGCCGGCGCCGTCGTCGCCGCACGGGCGGCGGCGCGGGCGCACCGCAGGCCCCGCAGGCCTGACGCCCTCCTGATCGAACGGCCGCCCCGCACCGCGCGGGGCGGCCGTTCGCGTGCCGCGCGGCAGAGTGCCGACACTCTGCGGTCGGGTGGAGAGCGCGAGGCTCGGGTCAGGCGGGGAGGACAGGGGCCCAGCCGGTCGCGCGGCGCACGATCTCGGCGAGCACCTCGGGCTCGGTCGTGTGCTCGCCGAGCCGGTTCGGCTTCCCGAAGCCGTGGTAGTCGCTCGAGCCCGTCACGAGCAGCCCGTACCGCTCCGCGTCGGCGAGCAGCACGCGGCGCGACGCCTCGTCGTTGTCGCGGTGCCACACCTCGACGCCGTCGAGGCCGGCATCGACGAGCTGGCCGAGGGCGCGCATCCGCATCACCGGTCGGCCCCGCGCGGCCGGGTGCGCGAGCACCGCGACGCCGCCGGCCTGCTTGATGATGCCGATCGCGTCGACGGGGTCGGGCGCGTGGTGCGGCTGGTAGTAGCCGCCCTGCCAGTGCAGGATGCCCTCGAACGCCGCCGAGCGGTCGGGCACGATCCCGAGCGTGACGAGCGCGTCGGCGATGTGCGGGCGGCCGATCGTCGCACCGGGCGCGGAGTGCTCCTCGACATGCTCCCACGTGAGCGGGTAGTCGCGGCCGATCGCGTGCACCATGCGCTCGGCGCGCTCGAGCCGCTCGAGCCGGATCCGCTCCCGCTCCCCCACGAACGCCGCCGACTCCGGATCGAGCAGGTAGCCGAGCACGTGCACGCTCGCGGGCCCCAGCTGCGCCGAGAACTCGACGCCGGGGATGAGCGCGACGCCCGCCTCGCGCGCGGCCTCGCTCGCCTCCGCCCAGCCGCTCACGGTGTCGTGGTCGGTGAGCGCGACCGCGCCGAGCCCCGCGGCCGCGGCGGCGCGCACGACGTCGCCCGGTGCATCCGTCCCGTCCGACTCGCGGGAGTGCGCGTGGAGGTCGATCGGCCCCAGCGCGGCCCAGTCCGTGGTCACCTCGCCAGACTACGCTGGGCCCCGATGCTCGCGATCCTCGGCGCTCTTGCCGCCCTCGTCGTCGCGGTGTGCCTCGCGGTCGCCGCGTGGCCGCAAGCGCTCGGGCTCGAGCAGGCGCCGATCGTCGCGCAGGTCGTCTCGATGCGGGTGGGCGTCATCGGCATCGCGCTCGTGCTCGCGCTCCTCGCGCTGTGCTTCGTCGGCTGGCGCCGCGTGCGGCCGCTCGTGCTCGGCATCGTCTCGCTGCTCGTCGTCTTCTCGCTCGTCTCTGGCGGCATCCACGCCTCGCGCGGGCTCGACGACAGCCAGTCGATCGACCGCGACTCGGGCGACCTCGTCGTGCTCACCTGGAACACGCTCGGCGACGAGCCCGGCGTCGAGGAGATCGCGCGCGTGATCGACGAGACGGGGGCGGATGCCGTGATGCTGCCCGAGACGACGCTCCAGCTCGGCGTCGGGGTGGCCGAGCTGCTGCGCGAGCGCGACAACCCGTTCTGGGTGCACACGAGCTGGGTCGATCCCGCGTACGGCGCGCTCAACACGACGCTGCTCATCTCCGCCGCGCTCGGTGAGTACACGACCGATCGCTCGGTCGGCGACACCCGCACGCTGCCGACGGTCGTCGCCCGGCCGGACGACGGCGACGGCCCGGTGTTCGTCGCGACCCACCCGGTCGCGCCGGTGCCGCAGCAGATGCGCAACTGGCGCGCCGACCTCGAGTTCGTCGCGTCGCTGTGCGACGGCTCCGAGTCGGTCGTCATGGGCGGCGACTTCAACTCGACGCTCGACCACTGGTGGGGGCTGCGCGCCGAGGGCGGCGACCTCGGCACCTGCGGCGACGCGGCGAGCGCCGTCGGCGCGGGCGCGGTCGGCAGCTGGCCGACGTGGGCGCCCCCGTGGCTCGGGGCGCAGATCGACCACGTCGTCGCGACTCCCGATTGGGAGCCGGTCGCCGCGCGCGTGCTCACGGGCCTCGACGACGCCGGCACCGATCACCGGCCGGTCGTCGTGCAGCTGCGCCAGACGGGCTGAGGCCCCCGCGGCCGAGCCGGGGGCGCGGTCAGGCCGGCGGCTCGGCGCGCGACGCGGGCGCCCCCGCGAGCTCGTCGATCGCCGCGACGATCGCGCGCGCCGCCTCCGCGGTCGCGAGCGGCCGGAAGTGCCCGCTCTCGCGCAGCCGCACGCCGCGCATCCCCTCGGGCACGCGGTTCTTCGGCACGTGCGGGTCGATCTGCGGCAGCACGACGCGGATGCGCGCATCCGCCGACCGCTCCGCCGCGAGCGCGGTGAGCATCGCGTTCGAGGGGTCGAACTCGCGGATGTACTCCCCCGGCAGCAGCGCCGCGCGGCTCGATCCCGCGAACGGCGTCGCGAGCGTCACGAGTCCCGCGGGCTGCGGCCTCGACGGCTCGAGCGCGCGGTCGACGAGCAGCCGCTTGCCGATGAGCCCGCCCTTCGAGTGGCCGACGAGCACGATGCTCGCGTGCGGATGCGCTGCGGCGACCCGGTCGACGACGGCGCCGACGATCGGGGCCGACTCGAGCACGGGCGCGACGTTGCGGCCGAGCTCGGGCACGAAGTGCACGGCGAAGCCGGCCCGCACGAGCCGCTTCGCGAGCGGCTCCATGAAGTGCCAGCCCTCGATGACGCCCGGGATGCAGACGACGTGCACGCGCGAGCCGGGGATGCCGAGCGCCTTCGGCGCCGTCGGGTCGAGCGTCGAGCGCAGGTGCATGCGCGCCGCGAAGGCGTAGTCGCGAGCCCACACCGCCACCTCCGCGGGGTCGATCGGGTCGACGTCGCGGAAGCGGGCCGGGATGAGCGAACGCAGCGGGATGCGCATCGCCACAGGCTAGTCGCGGCCGGCTTCGGGGAGCCTGCGCGCGGCGACGACGCCGATCGCGCCGAGCGCGGCGAGGAGGAGCAGCGCCCACGTCGGCCCGAGCGTCGCGAGCGCCGCGCTCGCCGCGCCCACGACGAGCAGCACGACGCCCATCGCCGAGTTCGCCACCGCGACCGCGCGCGTGCGCCGGTCGCCGTCGGCCATGTCGACGACGTAGGTCTTCCGGGCGACGCGCACTGCCGTGTGGGTGAGGGCGAGCAGGAAGTAGGCGGCGACGAGCACGGCGCTCCCCCAGAGGCTGCCGCCGTCGAAGCCGGGCAGCGCCGCGATCGCGACGACCGCGAGCACGATCGCCGACGCCAGCGCCGCGCCGACCGACATGAGCGTGCGGCTCGAGCGGTCGGCGAGCCGCCCGGCGACGCGACCGCCGAGCAGCGCCGCGAGGCCCGCCGAGAGCACGAAGCCGCCGAGCCCGACGAGCGAGCCGGAGCCGGTCGCGGCGGCGAGCGAGACGAGGAAGGGCGGGCTGAGCGCCGAGACGAGGAGGAGGCTCCGCACGCCGACGAAGCGCCGCAGCTGCGCGTCCTCGCGCAGCAGCGCCCAGGCGTCGCGGGCCCAGCCGGGACGCTCCGCGGCACCGGCCGACGCATCCGCGTCGTCCTCCCACGGGTCGCCGTCGGGCTCCCGGATGCCCGAGTACAGCAGCGCCGCGAGCACCCAGAGCGCCGCCCCGCCCGCGATGACCCACGCGAGGAGGCCCGCGGAGGCGTCCTCGCCGCCGACCACCCGGATCGCGACGCCGAGCGTGATCGCGGCGAGCCCTCCCGCCGTGGTCGCGAGGCCCGTGATCTGGCCGCGCTCGCCCTTCGGGATCGTGCGGCCCTGGACGTCCTTCGACGCGATCGAGCACAAGCAGCGGCCGAGCGCGAAGACCGCGAGCGCCGCGACGATGAGCACGCCCGCCGCGAGCCCCTCGCCGAGCGCGGCGACGAGCGCGATCGCCCCCGCCGCTCCGGCTTGCACGAGGGCGCCGGCGACGAAGATCGCCTTCCGGTGCCGCACGCGCAGCACGAGCGGCGTGAGCATCGCCTGCGGCAGCATCGAGAGCGACTCGCGCACCGGCACGAGCAGGCCGACGAGCGCTCCGGGTGCGCCGAGCGCGTGCAGCAGCCACGGCAGCACGGTCGAGGCGTGCACCGAGTGGTCGCCCGCGCTCTGGAGCGCTTGCGCGGCGACCTGCCGCACGCCGTTCGCGGGCACGCGCTCGCGCACCGCCGCCGGGAGCGCTCGCTCGGCCTCCTCGTCGCGCCGCACGGCGCGGCGGTAGACGCGCTCGGAGAGGGACTCGGGCACGCCCCGATCCTACGAGCCGGCGCCGCTCGCCGGCTCGGCGTCGGGCAGCCGCCGCATGCGCCAGAAGGGGCCGATCACGACGAAGGCGGCCGCGAGCAGCTGCCCGGCGGCGCCGATCCACATCGTCGGCACGACGCCGAGCCACGTGCCGAGCGCGCCGGCGAGCAGCGCCCCGATCGGCATGACGCCCCAGACGCAGAAGCGCACGGATGCGTTCATGCGGCCGAGCAGGCGGCGGGGCGTGATGCGCTGGCGGAACGTGACCTGCGTGATGTTGTAGACGAGCACGGTGAAGCTCGAGACGAACCCCTGCACGACGAGCAGCCCGAACGCGATCGACGGCACGGTCGCGGCGAGCGGCAGCAGGCACGCGATGGCGCTGAACGCGATCGCGCTCGCCGGGATCGCGCGCGCCTCGCCGATGCGGCGCACGACGTGCGGCGTCGCGATCGCGCCCGCGAGCCCGCCGATCGCGCCGAGGGAGAAGATGATGCCCATCGCCTCGGGGCTCAGGCCCAGCTCGCGCAGGAGGAACAGCGGCAGGAGCGTGAAGGAGACGGTGGCGAAGAGGTTGGACGAGGCGGTCGTGCCGACGATGCGCAGCAGCAGCGCGTTGCCGAACACCCACCGCAGCCCCTCGCCGATCTCGCGCAGGATCGGCCCGCGGTCGTCGGCCGTGCGCGGCTCCTCGTCATCGCGCGTCAGCAGCAGCGCGACGAACGAGGCGACGTAGGTGCCGACCGTCGCGAGGATCGCGAACGGCGCGCTGAGCGCCGCGACGAGCCAGCCGCCCGCGGCGGGGCCCGCGATGTTCGCGAGCTCGCGCGTCGCTTCGAGCTTGCCGTTCGCCTCGGCGATCTGCTCGGACCGCACGAGCGAGGGGATGATGCTCTGGTACGAGACGTCGAAGAAGACGGTCGCGACCCCGACGACGAGCGCGACGGCGTAGAGGTGCCACATCTCGAGCGCGCCGAGCCACCACAGCAGCGGCAGCGCCGCGAGCGCGAGCGCACGCACGGCATCCGCCCAGATCATCACGTGGCGCTTGCGCATGCGATCGATCCACGCGCCGGCCGGGAGGCCGACGACGAGGAACGCCGCGACGCCTGCGGCGTTCAGGAGGCCGAGCTCGAGCTCGCTCGCCTGCAGCAGCAGCACCGCGAGCACCGGGATCGCGAGCTCCGTCACCTGCGAGCCGAGCTGCGCGAGCGCCTGCCCGCTCCACATCGTGAGGAAGTTGCCGTCGCGCCACAGCGAGCGGCTCACGCCGTCGCGCTGCGCGCCGTCGGAGCCCGTGCCGTCGACGACGCCCGGGGCGGCGTCGCCGCCTTCTGATCGAGACATGTCGATCAGTGTCCGCCATCGATTGAGGTCTGTCAATCAGGTAGGTTCGACGCATGGACGCGACCGACGCCGACGCCGAGCTGCTCGCGCGCGGCCGGGCGCTGAGCTCTCCGCTGCGGCTGCGCGTGCTGCGGCTGTGCGCGTTCGAGGCGCGCACGAACAAGGAGCTCGCGGAGCTGCTCGAGGTCAACCCCGGCACGATGCTCCACCACGTGCGCACGCTCGTGCAGACGGGCTTCCTCGCGGCCGAGCCCGAGCGCGCGGGCGCGACGGGGGCGCGGGAGATCCCCTACCGCGCGACGGGCCTCTCGTGGCGCACGGAGTTCCCCGGCGGCTCTCGCGTGCTCGTCGACGTCTTCCTCGAGCAGATCGACGGGCTCGACCCCGACGAGCTCCAGACGACCTGGCTCGGCCTCAAGCTGAGCGACGAGCACAGGGAGGAGCTCGAGCGCCGGCTCTTCGAGCTCGTGACCGAGTTCAAGGAGCGCGCGCCCGATCCCGACGGCCGGCCCTACTCGCTCTTCACCGCCCTGCACCCCGACCGGAACCCGCCCGCCGACGGGCGCTGACGCATCCGCCCGACGCCGCCGACGACCGGGCACCCGCGCCCGCGCCGCGAGTGGGATGATGGGCGCCATGACCGAGTCGACGACGCAGGCCACGACCAACCGCTCCACCACCCCGACGGGATCGGCGTTCACGGAGCAGATCCAGCAGGGCTGGGCGGAGCGGCCGGAGTCGACGCCCGAGCCGCGCGAAGCCGCGGCGTTCGCCGCCGAGCGGCGCGCGCGCATCTCGGCGATGCACCCGGGCGTGCGGCTCGTCGTGCCGGCCGGCTCGCTCAAGGTGCGCTCGAACGACACCGACTACCCGTTCCGCGCGCACCCCGACTTCACGTACCTCACGGGCTGGGGCTCCGACGCCGAGCCCGACTCGGTGCTCGTGCTCGAGCCGATGCGCGAGGGAGAGGGCGACGGCCACCGCGCGACGCTCTACTTCCGCGGCCCCGCGGGCCGCGGCACGACCGAGTTCTACGCCAACCCGGCGATCGGCGAGTTCTGGGTGGGCCCGCGCCCCTCGCTCTCGCACGTCGCGGCCGACCTCGGCCTCGCGACCGCCGACCTCGGCGAGCTCGAGGCGGCGCTCTCGACCGAGGCGGATGCACTGGTCGTCACGGGCGCGGACGCCGCGGTCGAGGCGATGGTCGCGGGCGCGAACCCCGACGGCGACATGCTCGCGCGCGACCTCTCGGAGCTGCGGCTCGTGAAGGACGCGTTCGAGATCGCCGAGGTGCAGGCCGCGGTCGACGCGACCGCGCGCGGCTTCGACGACGTCATCGCCGACCTCGCCGAGGCGACCCGGCACGCGCGCGGCGAGCGCGTCGTCGAGGGCGCCTTCCACCGCCGAGCGCGGCTCGACGGCAACGCGGTCGGCTACGACACGATCGCGGCCTCGGGCCACCACGCGTGCTACCTGCACTGGACCCGCAACGACGGCGAGGTGCGCGAGGGCGACCTCATCCTGCTCGACGCGGGCGTCGAGGTCGACAGCCTCTACACCGCCGACATCACCCGCACGCTGCCGATCTCGGGCGAGTTCACCGAGCTGCAGCGGCGCGTCTACGAAGCGGTGCGCGAAGCGGCCGACGCGGCCTTCGCGATCGTGCGGCCCGGCATCGTCTTCAAGGAGGTGCACGCGGCCGCGATGGAGGTCATCGCCGCGAAGACCGCCGAGTGGGGCCTGCTGCCGATCTCGGCCGAGCAGTCGCTCGAGCCCGACCAGCAGCTGCACCGCCGCTGGATGGTGCACGGCACGAGCCACCACCTGGGACTCGACGTGCACGACTGCGCCGCGGCCCGCCGCGACTTCTACCACGACGGCATCGTGCGCGAGGGGATGGTCTTCACGATCGAGCCAGGCCTCTACTTCCAGGCCGACGACCTCACGGTGCCCGAGGAGCTGCGCGGCATCGGCGTGCGCATCGAGGACGACATCCTCGTGACCGCCGACGGCGCCGTGAACCTCTCGGGCGCGATCCCCCGCACGGCCGACGAGGTCGAGGCATGGATGCGCGAGATCCGCTCGCGCTGAGGCGCGTCAGCCGGCGACGAGGCTCACGGCGATCACGAGCATGACGATCGCGATGCCCCCGTCGAGGATCCGCCACGCGCGCTCGGTGCGCATGAGCGGCGCGAGGTAGCGGGCGCCGTAGCCGAAGCCCACGAACCAGATGCTCGCCGCGGCGATGCCGCCCGCGAGGAACCACCAGCGCGCCTCGCCGAAGGGCGCCGCGATCGAGCCGAGCACGACGGTCGTCTCGACGAGCGCCTGGGGGTTGAGCCACGTCACCGCGAGGATCGTCGCCAAGGTCGAGAGCCGGCTCGAGCGCGTGCGGGTCGCGACCCCGCCGCCGCTCGTCGACCCGGCCGCCTCGCGCTCGGGCGCGGCCTCGAGCGAGCCGCCGCCCCGCCACGCGCGCCGGGCGCTCACGGCGGCGAAGCCGACGAGGAAGATCGCGCCGGCCCAGCGACCGGCGGTCTCGAGCCACGGGTGCGCGGCGACGACGGTCGCGACGCCCGCGACGCCGATCGTCTGCAGCACGACGTCGCTCGCGATGCACACCGAGACGACGAGGCCGACGTGCTCGCGCCGGAGGCCCTGGCGCAGCACGATCGCGTTCTGCGCGCCGATCGAGACGATGAGGCCGAGGCACACGCCGAGGCCCGAGAGGAGGGCCACGAGCTCGGGATTCATGCGGACGACGCTACGGGGAGCCCGGAGATGCAGTCCAGCGAAGGTTCCTGCGCCTCATGAAGCAGCGCTTCATCTACGCTGACGCCATGGAGCTGCCGTTCGAGAGCCTGCGCACCCTCGCGGCTGTCGTCGACGCGGGCACCCTCGAGCGGGCCGCCGCCCGGCTCGGGGTCACGCCGAGCGCCGTGAGCCAGCGCATCCGCGCGATCGAGCAGCGCGTCGGCCGCGTCGTGCTGCAGCGCAGGAAGCCCGCGCGCGCGACCGAGGCGGGCGAGGCGCTCGTGCGGCTCGCGCGCCAGCTCGACCTGCTCGAGCGCGACGCGCTCGAGGCGCTCGGCGACGCCTCCCCCGCGCCGCGCGTGCCGCTCGCCGTCAACGCCGACTCGCTCATCACGTGGTTCATGCCCGTGCTGCTCGCGGTGGCGCGCGAGCGCCCCGTGTCGTTCGAGCTGCACCGCGAGGACCAGGAGCGCACGGCGCAGCTGCTCGCCGACGGCACCGTGATGGGCGCCGTGACGGCGCAGCGGGAGCCCGTGCCGGGCTGCGTCGCCTCCCCGCTCGGGCGCATGCGCTACGTCGCGATCGCCGAGCGCGGCTTCGCCGAGCGGTGGTTCGCGCGCGGCATCGCCCCGCGCGCGCTCGAGCGGGCGCCGATCGTCGACTTCGACCCGCACGACTCGCTCCAGTCGCGGTTCGCGCGCCGCCACGGTGCCGAGCAGGACGCGCCCCGGCACGTCATCAGCGCATCCGCCGAGTACGCCGAGGCGGTGCGGATGGGGCTCGGCTGGGGGATGCTGCTGCCCGGCCAGTTCGAGGACGGCCTCGCCGACGGCTCGCTCGTGCAGCTCGCGCCCGATGCGATCGAGGTGCCGCTGTGGTGGCAGCGCTGGAACCTCGCCTCGGCGCTGCTCGACACGGTGACGGATGCGGTGACGGATGCCGCGCGCTCCTCGCCCGCGCTCGTCTGACGACGCTCGAGCGACTACGCGACCGGCGGCGACGGCGGCCGCTCGGCGACCGGCTGCTGCTGCGCAGCGGGCTGCTCGTCGGCGACCGGTGCGGCCGCGCCGCGCTGGCCGATGATGTGCATCGCCTTGCCCGCCGACTGCTGCGGCGCGACGACGTCGTAGCGCGCGGCGAGCACCTGCTGCACCGACGCGTAGTCGCGCTTCCGCCGCGTCATCGAGTGCGTCACGACGCCGAGCAGGATGCCGAACGCGAGGCCCAGCAGCGGGAACAGCAGCACGGAGCCGATCGCCTCCGGCACGAGCAGCATGTAGACGAGGCCGATGAACGCGCCGAAGCCGAGGCCGCGCATCGCGCCCGCGAGCGCGACCTTGCCCCACGTGAGCCTGCCGGTGATGCGCTCGACGAGCTTGAGGTCGTTGCCGACGATCGCGAGCCCCGAGAGCTCGCCCTCCGCCCCCGAGACCTTCGCGATCGCGGCCTGGGCCTGGTCGTACGTCTCGAACGAGGCGACCACCACGCCGGAAGGCAGGTGCTGGTCGCCGCGCGCCGCGCCCTGGAACATGCTCATGGCCCCAGTCTCCCACGCGTGACCGGGCCGGCCGGGGTCGGTTCGCTGAGGGCGGCACACCCGCCGCGAAGAGGCTGCGCGGTACGTTGGGAGCCATGAGCGCAGCCACCGTCTTCGTCGCCCGCCTGGCCGGCGCGGGCGTGTTCGACGCTGCCGGCGAGCGCATGGGCAAGGTGCGGGACGTCGTCACCGTGCCGCGTCGCGACGCCCCTCCGCGCGTCGTCGGGCTCGTGGTCGAGGACCGCGGCAGGCAGCGCGTGTTCCTCTCGATCGGCCGGGTGCTCTCGATCGGCGGCGGGCAGCTCATCGCGAGCGCGATCAGCGATCGCCGCTTCAGCCAGCGCGGCAGCGAGCGGCTGCTGCTCGCCGACGTGCTCGGCCGCCAGGTGACGCTCCGCGACGGCACGACCGCGGTGCTCGAGGACCTCTCGATCTCGGAGCGCGGCCCCGGCGAGTGGGAGGTCGACGAGCTCTTCCTCCGCAAGCCCAAGACCTCGCCGTTCGGCAAGGGCCCGTCGCTGCTCGCCCGCTGGGGCGACGTGCAGGCCGCCGTCGACGCGGAGCACGACACGGAGCACCTCGTCGCGTCGCTCGACGACCTGCCCGCCGCCGACGCGGCGTCGGCGATGCTCGACCTGCCGCAGCAGCGCATGATCGAGGTCGCCGAGGACCTCTCCGACGACCGGCTCGCCGACATCCTCGAGGAGATGCACGAGGACCGGCAGGTCGAGATCCTCGCCGCGCTCGAGGACGACCGCGTCGCCGACGTGCTCGACCAGATGGAGCCCGACGACGCCGCCGACCTCATCGCGCACATGACCCCCGAGCGCGGCGAGACGCTGCTCGAGCTCATGGACCCCGACGAGGCCGACGACGTGCGCATGCTGCTCGCGTTCGGCGCCGACACCGCCGGCGGCCTCATGACGACCGAGCCGATCATCGTCGCGAGCGACGCGACGGTCGCCGAAGCGCTCGCGCTCATCCGCCGCCACGAGGTCGCGCCCGCGCTCGCCGCCGCGATCTGCGTCACGCTCCCCCCGTACGAGGCCCCCACCGGCCGCTTCCTCGGCATGGTGCACTTCCAGCGGCTGCTGCGCTACCCGCCGAACGAGCGCGTCGGCACGCTGCTCGACGACCAGATCGAGCCCGTGCTCGCGTCCGCCTCCGCCGCCGAGGTGACGCGCGAGCTCGCCGCCTACAACCTCGTCTCCGTGCCGGTCGTCGACGCCGCGGGCCGACTCGTCGGCGTCGTCACGATCGACGACGTGCTCGACCACCTGCTGCCCGAGGACTGGCGCGCGCAGGAGGAGGCGTCGCGTGGCTGAGCGGGACGACGAGTTCGCGCGCCCGAAGTCGCGCCGCCGCTGGCTGCGGATGCCGGAGTCGAAGGACCGCTTCGGCCGCTTCACCGAGTCGTTCGCGCGCGCGATGGGCACGCCCGCGTTCCTCATCGGGATGACGATCTTCGTCACGTTCTGGCTCGGCTACAACTCGATCATGCCGCCCGAGGCGCAGTTCGACCCGCAGGATCAGGGCTTCCCGCTCCTGACCCTCGTGCTGAGCCTCCAGGCCTCCTACGCAGCTCCCCTCCTGCTGCTCGCCCAGAACCGGCAGGACGACCGCGACCGCGTGCAGATCGAGCAGGACCGCATCCGCGCCGAGCGCAACCTCAACGACACCGAGTACCTCGCGCGCGAGGTCGTGGCGCTGCGCATGGCGATGCGCGACATGGCCACGCGCGAGTTCATCCGCGCGGAGCTCAAGTCGTTCGTCGACGAGCTCGACGAGCGCCAGGGCGGCGTCGAGCGCCGGGCGCAGTGATCGACCCCCGGCTCGAGCGCGCGCTCGGCACGGTCGTCGATCCCGAGATCCGGCGACCGCTCGTCGAGCTCGACATGATCCCCGCCGCGTCCCTCGACGACGGCACCGCGCGCATCCGCCTCGAGCTCACGGTGGCCGCGTGCCCCGCTGCCGACCGCATCCAGGCGGATGTGCGCCAGGCGGCCGCGTCGGTCGCGGGCGTCGAGCGCGTGGAGGTCGAGGTCGGCGTCATGGCGCCCGCGACGCGGCAGGCGCTCGTCGAGCGGCTGCGAGGATCGCGCCCGCAGCAGTTCGGGCCCGACACGCTCACGCGCATCATCGCGGTCGCGAGCGGCAAGGGCGGGGTCGGCAAGTCGACCGTCACCGCGAACCTCGCGGTCGCGCTCGCCGCTCGCGGGCTCGCGGTCGGCGTCATCGACGCCGACGTGCACGGCTACTCCATCCCGGCGCTGCTCGGCTCGGCGGATCGCCCGACGCGCGTGGGCGACATGATGATGCCGCCGGAGGCGCACGGCGTGCGGCTCGTCTCGATCGGCATGTTCGTGGAGGGCAACCGCTCGGTCTCGTGGCGCGGGCCGATGCTGCACCGCACGCTCGCGCAGTTCCTGAGCGACGTCTGGTGGGGCGACCTCGACGTGCTGCTCATCGACATGCCGCCCGGCACGGGCGACGTCGCGATCTCGCTCGGGCAGCTGCTGCCGCACGCGGAGGTGCTCGTCGTGACGACGCCGCAGCGGGCGGCGGCGGAGGTCGCCGAGCGCGCGGGCGAGGTCGCGCGGCAGACGGGGCAGCGCGTGCTCGGCGTGGTCGAGAACATGGCGGGGCTCGCGCAGCCCGACGGCTCGATCCTCGAGCTCTTCGGCGCCGGGGGCGGCGACGAGGCCGCGCGCCGGCTCGGCGTGCCGGTGCTCGCGCGCGTGCCGCTCTCGGTCGCGCTCCGCGAGGGCGGCGACGCCGGCGCGCCGGTCGTCGCGGCGGAGCCGACCGACCCGGCGGCGACCGCGATCATCGCGCTCGCCGAGGCGCTGCGCGGCACGCGCTCGATCGCCGGCCGCGGCCTGCCCGTCTCCCCCGCCTGACGCACCGCCTGCGCCGCCCTGCGCTGCACCGCGCCGAGCTCCGCCACGCGACGATCCCATAGCGAGCGAGCAGCAGAGTTCCGGCACTCTGCGATCCAGGAGCGCGAGGATCGCAGAGTTCCGGCACGCTGCGAGCAGGCGGCTCGGGTCAGGTGGCCTCGTCGTCGAAGCGCATCGGGCCGCGCTGGCGCTGCGGGAGGCCCGAGACGGTCGCGACCGAGGCCTTCGCCGCCGCGCTCGCGAAGTCCTCCGGCGGCGCCGACGGCTCCTTGAGCGCGTCCATCACGATGCGCCGCGGGTCGTACTGCCGCGGGTCGAGCTTCTGCCAGTCGACCTCGTCGAACTCCGGCCCGATCTCCTCGCGCATCCGCTCCTTCGCGCCGCCCGCGAGGTCGCGCAGGCCCCGCACGAGCGCGCCGAGCTTCTCGGCGAGCACGGGCAGCCGCTCGGGGCCGATGAGGAAGGCCGCGAGCAGGGCGATGATCACCAGCTTGTCGAGCGTGATGCCTGCGAGGGACACCCCTCCAGGGTAGTCGAGCCGCATCGGCGAGCCTGCGGCGAGCGGATGCGTCACGGTCGGTAGGCTCGCGGGCGGAGGAACCGTGCAGACTTCATCGCTCATCGCCAAGTACCTCGACGACCTCGCGAGCGAGGACGAGGTGCTCACCGCGGCGCGCGACGCCTCGGTCGAGCTCGGCGTCGCGCCCATCGCGCCCGCCGTCGGCGCGCAGCTCGCCGCGATCGCCGCGTCGACGCAGGCGAGCGCGATCCTCGAGGTCGGCACCGGCGCCGGCGTGAGCGGCCTGTGGCTGCTGCGAGGCGCACCCGGCGCGACGCTCACCTCGATCGACACCGAGCTCGACCACCAGCAGCACGCGCGCTCGGCGTTCACGCAGGCCGGCATCCCCGTCACCCGCGCGCGCCTCATCACCGGCCGCGCGCGCGACGTGCTCCCCCGCATGAACGAGGCGAGCTACGACATCGTGCTCATCGACGCCGACCCCGCGGGGCTCATGGAGTACGTCGAGCACGCGCTCTCGCTCGTGCGCGTCGGCGGCTCGGTGCTCGTCGCCCACGCGCTGCTCGGCGGCAAGGTCGCCGATCCCGCGCAGCGCGACGAGGCGGTCGCCGACCTGCGCGCCCTGCTCAAGGCGCTCTCGTCGAGCGATGCGGTGCGCGCCGCGGTGTCGCCCGTGGGCGACGGACTGCTGCAGATCGTGCGGCTGCCGGAGCCGGCCGCCGCCTGACGAGATGCGAAGAGGGTCGACCCGCCTATGAATCGACCCTCTCGCTGAGTGCTTTCAGCAGCGCGCAGCCGTCACGCCGTGACGACGACCTCGCCCAGCGCCTTGTGCAGCGCGGCGGCCTCTTCGTCGTTCACGGACACGACGAGACGCCCCCCGCCCTCGAGCGGCACGCGGACGACGATGAGCCTGCCCTCCTTGACGGCCTCGAGCGGTCCATCTCCGGTGCGTGGTTTCATGGCGGCCATACGGCTCCCCCTTCGGTTCTCGTACCCCCATCTTCTCACGGCCAGGTGACAGGTTTCACTCTCGCCGCGCTCAAGCATCGCTTCGCGAGATGTGCTATGGCACGGTCCAGTCCGGTGCGTTGTGGTGCCAGCAGAACCAGATCCAGACGGGCTGCAGCGCGATCGAGACGGCGAGCAGGATGCCGCGCGCCCACGCGGGCCGGACGGCGGCGAGGATGAGCGCGGCCGGGAACGCCGGCATGAGCAGCCGCCACGTCGACGACTGCGGGAACCAGACCGCCGCGAGGTAGGCGAAGTACGCGATCGTCCAGAGGCGCCCCTCGAGCGCCACGCCCCTCGCCCACGGCCCCGCGAGCAGCGCGACCGCGGCGCCGACGATGCCGACGAGCCACACGGGCCACCACCCGCCGAACCACCACTCGAGCCCGATGGGCCACGGCGTGAACGGCACGAGCTCCTGCCTGCCGATGTACGCCGAGCGCCACGAGAGCTCGGTCTCGAGGTAGGAGCCCCGGCTCCCCGTCACGATCGTGCACGCGATGAGCCAGCCGAAGCCCCACAGCGCGCTCCACGCCCCGAGCCCCACGAGCATCCACCGCTCCCCGCCCGGGAAGCCGTCGCGCTCCCGCCACCAGCGCACGAGGAACCACAGGCCGAGAGCGAGCGCGAGGGCGAGCCCGCCCGGGCGCGTGAGCGACATGATCGGGATGAGCACCCACAGCCACTCCCACGCGCGGCGCCGCCACGCGAGCAGGGTGCCTGCGAGCAGCAGCAGGAAGAGCGACTCGGCGTAGCCGAGCTGCAGCACGGGCGCGACGGGCGAGAGCAGCACGAGCGCGAGCGCGAACCGCTCCCGGCCCGGCGCGAGGTCCTGGAAGAGGCGGTAGGCGACGAGGGAGAAGGCGGCGGATGCGCCGACCGAGAGCAGCACCGCGGCGCCCTCCCACGGCAGCCCCGAGAGCATGAGCAAGCGGGCGAGCATGGGGTAGACGGGCATGAAGGCCCACGCGTTCTCGCCGACGTGGCCGTCGTCGCCCCGCGGGAGCTCGACCGGGTAGCCGGAGACCGCGACGATGTAGTACCAGTGGGCGTCCCACATCGTCGAGTAGTCGAGCAGGTCGGGCTGCGCCGGGGTCCAATGGCTGCGCTCCTGGACGCCGGCGAAGGCGCCGAGGAACGCCGTCGACACGAGGCGCGACACGGCCCAGAGCGCGAGCGGCCACAGCCACCAGCGCTCGGCGACGCGCGCCCGATCGGTCAGCGGCGCGAGAGCCACGCCCGCAGGCTCTGCTCGACGTGCTCGATCTGCGCGACCGGCACCGACTCGTCGTCGGCGTGCGCCTTCGTCGGATCGCCGGGGCCGAAGTTGACGGCGGGGATGCCGAGGCTCGAGAAGCGCGCGACGTCGGTCCAGCCGTACTTCGGGGCCGGCTCGACGCCGACGGCGGCGATGAACTCCTGCGCGAGCGGCGCGTCGAGGCCGGGGCGCGCGCCCGCGGCCGCGTCGACGACCTCGACCTCGAAGCCGGCGAAGAGCTCGGTCATCCGCGCCGTCGCCTCCTCGAGCGAGCGCGACGGGGCGAAGCGGTAGTTCACGGCCACGACGCACTCGTCGGGGATGACGTTGCCGGCGACGCCGCCCGCGATCATGACGGCGTTGAGCCCCTCGCGGTAGGCGAGCCCGTCGACCTCGACCTCGCCGGGCTGGTTGTCGCGCAGCCGCTGCAGCACCTCGGCCGCGTCGTGGATGGCGTTGTGGCCCGCCCACGCGCGCGCCGAGTGCGCGCGCACGCCGCGCGTGCGCACCTCGACGCGCAGCGTGCCGTTGCAGCCGCCCTCGATCGTGCCGTTCGAGGGCTCTCCGAGTATCGCGAAGTCGCCCTGCATGAGCTCGGGCCGCGCGGCCGCGAGCAGGCGGAGGCCGTTGAGCTCGGCGCTGACCTCCTCGTGGTCGTACCAGATCCAGGTGAGGTCGACGGCGGGGTCGGAGAGCTCGGCGGCGAGCTTGAGCTGCACCGCGACGCCCGCCTTCATGTCGACCGTGCCGCGGCCCCACAGGTGCGGCTCGCCGTCGACGACCGCGTCGCGCGTCGGGAGGTTGTCGTTGATCGGCACGGTGTCGATGTGGCCGGCGATCACGACGCGGCGCTCGCGCCCGAGGTCGGTGCGCGCGACGACCGTGTCGCCGAGCCGCGTGACCTCGAGGTGCGGGTGGGCGCGCACGGCGGCCTCGATCGCGTCGGCGAGCGGGGTCTCGTTGCCCGAGACGGAGTCGATGTCGCACAGCGCGCGCGTGAGGTCGAGGCTCGTCGCGGTCAGGTCGAGGGAGGGGGCGGCCATGGCGCAAGCCTAGACTTGGAGCATGGCCCGCCTCGCACACGGACACGCGCTCGTCACGCTCTTCGAGGGGAGGCCGCTCGATGCGTGGTTCCCCGCACCCGCCCTCGGCGCGGCGGACGGGAGCGCCGCGCCCGACGGGCTCGCGCGGCACGCGGGCCCCGTCCCCGAGCGCGGCGTCGAGCTCGAGCCGCGGCTCGTCGAGATCGACCTGGATGCGTCGCCGTCGTCCGTCGAGGACGCCTACCTGCGCCTGCACCTGCTGAGCCACCGGCTCGTGCAGCCCAACTCGATCGACCTCGACGGCCTCTTCGGCACGCTGCCGATCGTCGCGTGGACGAGCGCCGGCCCCGTCGACCCGGCGTGGGCCGCGAGCCACCGCGTCGAGCTGCAGCGCGCCGGCATCCAGGTGCAGCTCGTCGACCGCTTCCCGCGCATGACCGACTACGTCATCCCCTCGGGCGTCCGCATCGGCGACGCCGCCCGCATCCGCCTCGGGGCGCACCTCGCGCCCGGCACCGTCGTGATGCACGAGGGCTTCGTGAACTTCAACGCCGGCACCCTCGGCGCCTCGATGGTCGAGGGTCGCATCTCGCAGGGCGTGATCGTCGGCGACGGCACCGACCTCGGCGGCGGTGCATCGATCATGGGCACGCTCTCGGGCGGCGGCACCGAGCGGATCGTCATCGGTGAGCGCGTGCTGCTCGGCGCGAACTCGGGCGTCGGCATCTCGGTCGGCGACGACTCGGTCGTCGAGGCCGGGCTCTACGTCACCGCCGGCACGAAGGTGACGCTCGTGCCGGGCGGGGAGACGGTCAAGGCCGCCGAGCTCTCGGGGCGGCCGAACCTGCTGTTCCGCCGCAACTCGCTCACGGGCGCGGTCGAGGCGGTCGCGCGCGACGGCCGCGGCATCGAGCTCAACGCCGCCCTGCACTGAGCCGGCCAGTCGAGCGCCGCTCCCCCGGCTGAGGGAACCCGCAGGATCCGCCGCTCGAGGGACGCGCGCGACGGGCTGCACCTGAGAGGCTTGCGACCATGACGCAACCGACGCCCGTCGACGCCCCGCCGCCCGCCCTGCACCTCGAGCGGCTCGCGAAGCGCTTCGGGCCTAAGGTCGCCGTCGACGGGCTCACGCTCACGGTGCCGCAGGGCTCGATGCTCGGCCTCGTCGGGCCCAACGGCGCGGGCAAGACCACGACGCTCTCGATGGCGACCGGACTGCTGCGCCCCGACCACGGCGCGGCGGCCGTGCTCGGGCACGACGTGTGGCGCGATCCCGCCGCGGCGAAGGCGCGCATGGGCGTGCTGCCCGACGGCGTGCACCTCTTCGATCGGCTCACGGGCGCAGAGCTGCTCCGCTACAACGGCCTGCTCCGCTCGCTGCCCGAGGAGGAGGTCGCGCGCCGCTCGGCGTCGCTGCTCGAGGCGCTCGGCCTCGCCGGCACGGGCGGCACGCTCGTCGCCGACTACTCCGCCGGCATGCGCAAGAAGATCGCGCTCGCGAGCGCGCTCATCCACGCTCCTCGGCTGCTCGTGCTCGACGAGCCGTTCGAGGCCGTCGACCCCGTCTCGGGCGAGGCGATCCGCGCGATCCTGCGCGACTTCGTCGCCTCGGGCGGCACCGTCGTGCTCTCGAGCCACGTGATGGAGCTCGTCGAGTCGCTCTGCGACCGGGTCGCCGTCGTCGCCGACGGCCGGCTCATCGCCGCCGGGACGCTCGACGAGGTGCGCGCGGGTGCGAGCCTGCAGGAGCGCTTCGTGCAGATGGTCGGCCAGCAGGCGCAGGGAGGCGAGTCGCTCGCATGGCTGCGCACTTCGTAGCGCTGCGGTTCCGGCTGCTGCTCGGCACCCTCAAGCAGAGCCCGTGGGCGATCGTCGCGCTCGTCATGAGCGTGCTCGGCGGGCTGTCGCTGCTCGGCGGCACCGCGCTCGCCGCGATCGCCGTGCGCGCGCTCGCGCCGGAGCTCGGCGCCTCGCTCGCCGTGCTCGGCGGCGCGGCGCTCGTCGTCGTGCTCACGGCGATCGCCGTGCTCGTCGGCACGAGCGACCCGCTCGCGCCCGAGCGCTTCAGCCTCCTGCCGCTGCGCGCTAGGCAGCTGCGCGCGGGCCTGCTCGCCGCGCAGGTGCTCGAGCCGTGGAGCGTCGTCGCCGCGCTCGCGCACGCGCTGTGGCTCATCGTCTGGTCGACCTCCCCCGTCGCGCTCGTCGCTGCCGTGCTCGCGCTCCCGATCGGCGTCGCGACGGTGCTGCTGCTCGCGCGCGCCGGGTCCGACCTGCTCGCGCGCCAGCTCGCGAGCAAGCGCGCCCGCGACGCGATGGCGATCCTGCTGCTGCTCGTCATCCTCTTCGCCGCGTTCGGCATCCAGCTGCTCGCGAACGGGCTCAGCGGGCTCGCCGACCTCGGCGGCGCCATCGGCACGGCCGTCTCGGTGCTCGCGTGGACGCCGCTCGGCGCCGCGTTCGACCTCCCGCGCGTCGCGGCGGACGGCGCGTGGCTCGAGGCGGCCGCGAAGCTCGCGATCGCGGTCGCGACGATCGCGATCGCGTGGTGGGGCTGGGGTCGGCTGCTCGGCGAGCGGCTCACGAACCCGATCGTGCTGCGCGGCGGCGGGCGGGTGCGCGAGGGGCGCGCGCTCGACCGGCTGCTGCCCGCGACCCCGACGGGCGCGATCGCGGCGCGCAGCATCCGCTACCGCCGCCGCGACGTGCGCCACCTCATGAACGTCATCGCGACGCTCATGATCCCCGTCATCATCGGCGGCGTGCACCTCGCCGGCCTCGTGCGGGTCGAGGTCGATGGCGATCGCATCCCGGCCGAGGGGCTCGCCTTCCTGCCGCTGCTCATAGCGATCGTCGCGGCCGCGATCGTGCAGATCGACGTCGCCTACGACAACAGCGCCTTCGCGTGGCACGTGCTCACCGGTGTGCGCGGCACCGCCGATCGCGCGGGGCGGCTGCTCGGCATCTCGATCGTCTACCTGCCCGCGCTCGTCGTCACCGCCGTGCTCGCGACGTGGGCGAGCGGGCGCTGGGCGCTGCTGCCCGGGAGCGTCGGCGCGAGCGTCGGCACCTTCCTGCTCGTCGCCGGCGTGCTCCTGTGGCTCGGCGCGCTGCTGCCGGGCGATGCGCCGGCGCCCGGTGCGAACCCGCTCGGGCGGGGCTCCTCCGGCGGCGTGCAGTCGCTCGCGGGCCTCGCGCTCACGCTGCCGGTGCTCGGCACGATCGGCGCGCCGGCGATCGGCCTCGCGATCGCGTCCGTCTGGATCCCGTGGCTCGGCTGGCTCAGCCTCGCCGCGGGGCTCGTCGTCGGCGCGCTCGGCGCGTGGTTCGGCATCCGGGTCGGCGGCGCGACCCTCGACCGACGCGGCCCCGAGGTGCTCGCGCACGTCTCGAAGGAGCGCTGAGCTCCCTCCCCCGCTCGGGGCGATCAGCCGATGAGCGCCTGCAGCGGGCCGCGCACGAAGAAGACGACGAACAGCGCCGCGACGATCCACAGCAGCGGCGAGATCTGCTTCACGCGGCCCGAGACGGCGTTGATGACGACCCAGGCGATGAAGCCGACGCCGATGCCGTTCGCGATGTTGTAGGTGAGCGGCATCACGACGATCGTGAGGAACGCCGGGAGCGCGACCCGGAAGTCGGTGAAGTCGATGTCGGTGATCTGGCTCATCATCATCGCGCCGACGACGACGAGCGTCGCGGCGGCGACCTCGAGCGGCACGATCTGCGTGAGCGGCGTGAGGAACATCGCGGCGAGGAAGAGCAGCCCCGTGACGACCGACGCGAGGCCCGTGCGGGCGCCCTCGCCGATGCCGGCGGCCGAGTCGACGAAGACGGTGTTCGACGAGGCGCTCGCGCCACCGCCCGCGACGGCGCCGAAGCCCTCGACGATGAGCGCGCGCTTGAGGCCCGGGAACTGGCCGTCGGGCGTCGCGATCCCCGCTTGGCGCGCGAGCCCGGTCATCGTGCCCATCGCGTCGAAGAAGTTCATGAACACGAGCGTGAAGACGAACATCGTCGTCGCGAGCACGCCGATGCGCTCGAACGAGCCGAACGAAACCTGGCCGATGAGCGAGAGGTCGGGCAGCGCGACGATGCTCGTCGGCAGCGCGGGCGCGTTGAGGTTCCAGGCATCCGGGTTCGCGCCGAGCGAGGGGCCGACGCGGAAGATCGACTCGAGCAGGATCGCGATCGCGGTCGTCGCGACGATGCCGATGAGCAGCGCGCCCTTGACGCGGCGCGCGAGCAGGATGCCCATGAGCACGACGCCGATCACGAACGTCGCGGTCGGCAGCGACGTGATCGAGCCGCCGTCGCCGAGCTGGACGGGCGGCGAGGCCGCGCCGGTCGAGCGCACGAAGCCCGAGTCGACGAAGCCGATGAAGGCGATGAACAGGCCGATGCCGACCGCGATCGCGCTCTTGAGCGGCGCGGGCACGGCGTCGAAGATCATCCGCCGCAGGCCCGTCGCGGCGAGCACGACGATGATGAGGCCGTTGATGAGCACGAGCCCCATCGCCTCGGGCCACGTGAGCTCGCCCACGAGGCCGAAGGCGAGGAACGAGTTGATGCCGAGGCCCGCGGCGAGCCCGAACGGCACGTTGGCGATGAGCCCCATCGCGAGCGTCATGATGCCGCCCACGAACGCGGTGACGGCCGCGACCTGGCCGTTGGGGAGCCATCCGCCCTCGACGTCGGTCGCCGCCTGCTCGGGCGCGAAGCCGCCGATGATGAGCGGGTTGAGCACGATGATGTAGGCCATCGCGAAGAACGTCACGAGGCCGCCGCGCAGCTCTTGCGCGACGCTCGAGCCGCGCGCGGAGATCTTGAAGAAGCGGTCGAGCGCGCCCTTGGGCGACGCCTGCGTGGTGCTGGTCATGGGAGCTCCGTGCTCGTGCCGCGCAGGCGGCGGGATGAGGGTCTAGATGTGGCGCTCGACGGGGCCGACGTAGAGCTGCTGCGGACGGCCGATCTTCGTCTGCGGGTCGAGCATCATCTCGCGCCAGTGGGCGATCCAGCCGGGCAGCCGGCCGATCGCGAACAGCACGGTGAACATGCGCTCGGGGAAGCCCATCGCCTTGTAGATGACGCCGGTGTAGAAGTCGACGTTCGGGTAGAGCTTGCGCTCCTTGAAGTAGTCGTCGGCGAGCGCGACCTGCTCGAGCTCCTGCGCGATGTCGAGCAGCGGGTCGCGCACGCCGAGCTGCGCGAGCACCTCCTCGGCCGACTGCTTCACGAGCTTCGCGCGCGGGTCGTAGTTCTTGTACACGCGGTGCCCGAAGCCCATGAGCTTGACGCCCTGCTCCTTGCGCTTGACGCGCTCGACGAAGCGCTCGACGCTCTCGCCCGAGTCGCGGATGCCGCGCAGCATCTGCAGCACGGCCTCGTTCGCGCCGCCGTGGAGCGGCCCGGAGAGGGCGTGGATGCCCGCCGAGACGGACGCGAACAGGTTCGCCTCGGTCGATCCCACGAGCCGCACGGTCGAGGTCGACGCGTTCTGCTCGTGGTCGGCGTGCAGGATGAGGAGCCGCTCGAGCGCGCGCACCATCACGGGGTTCTGCACGTACGGCTCGGCCTGGATGCCGAAGTTCAGCTTGAGGTAGTTCTCGACGAAGCTCATCGAGTTGTCGGGGTAGAGGAACGCCTGCCCGATCGACTTCTTGTGCGCGTAGGCGGCGATGACGGGCATCTTCGCGAGCAGCCGGATGGTCTGCTTGTCGACCTTGTCGGGGTCGCGCGGGTCGTGGTCGGCCTCGTAGTAGGTCGAGAGGGCGGAGACGGCGCTCGAGAGCGCGCTCATCGGGTGCGCGTCGCGCGGCAGCGCGTCGAAGAAGCGGCGGAGGTCCTCGTGCAGGAGCGTGTGGCGGCGCACGCGGTGGTCGAAGCTCGCGAGCTCGTCCTCCGTCGGCAGCTCGCCGTAGATGAGCAGGTGCGCGACGTCGAGGAACGTCTTCTGCTCGGCGAGCTCCTCGATCGGGTAGCCGCGGTAGCGCAGGATGCCCGCGTCGCCGTCGATGTAGGTGATCGACGAGCGGGTCGCGGCGGTGTTGACGAAGCCGTAGTCGAGCGCGGTGAGGCCCGTCTCCCTCGTGAGCTTCGCGACGTCGATGGCCGAGCGGCCGTCGGAGGCCTCGAGCACCTCGAGCGGGGTCGTGCCGCCGTCGTGCTGCAGCGTCACGGTGCGCGGTGCGGATGCGTCCGCGGAGCGGGCAGGATCGAGCGCGGCGTTCTCAGTCACCATGACAGCCTACCCGGCGCGGAGCCGTGCCCCTCCTCGGCCCGCGCCTCAGCCGCGCAGCCGTGCCGCGGCCTCGGCGATGCGCTCGTCGGGCGCGGTGAGCGCGACCCGCACGTGGCTCGGATCGCCGTAGAAGGTGCCGGGCGCGACCAGGATCCCGAGCCGCGCGAGCGCGTCGACCTGCGCGAGCGCATCCGTGCCATCGCTCGCCCAGAGGTAGAGGCCCGCCTCGGAGGCGACGTCGAAGCCGCGCGCCTCGAGCGCGGGCAGCAGCTGCGCACGGCGGGCGCGGTAGCGCTCGCGCTGCTCGTCGACGTGGGCCTCGTCGCCGAGCGCGACGGCGAGCGCGTGCTGCACCGGCGTCGGCGCCATGAGCCCGAGGTGCTTCCGCACCGCGAGCACGCGCTGCACGAGCGGCGCGTCGCCCGCGACGAACGCGGCGCGGTAGCCCGCGAGGTTCGACTGCTTGCTGAGCGAATACACGGCGAGCAGGCCCGTCAGGTCGCCGTCCGTGACGCGCGGGTCGAGGATCGAGGGCGCCTCGTCGACCTCCCACGGCAGCCGCGCGTAGCACTCGTCGCTCGCGACCACGATCCCGCGCTCGCGCGCGGCGGTCACGATGCGCCGGAGCGCGTCCCTGCCGAGCACGGCGCCCGTCGGGTTCGACGGCGAGTTGACCCACACGAGCCGCGTCGCTGCGGGCCAGTCGTCGGGGTCGTCGGCGGGCACGGGCGTCGCGCCCGCCATGCGCGCGCCGATGTCGTACGTCGGGTAGGCGACGCGCGGGTGCACGACCGCGTCGCCCGCGCCGAGGCCGAGCTGCTGCGGCAGGCCCGCGACGAGCTCCTTCGAGCCGACGGTGACGAGCACGCCCTCCTCGGCCAGCCCCGGCACGCCGCGGACGCGCTCGAACCACGCGACGATCGCGCGGCGCACCTCCGGCGTGCCCCAGTTCGTCGGGTAGCCGTGCGCGTCGGTCGCCTCGCGGAGCGCCCGCTGCAGCAGCTCGGGCGTGGGGTCGACGGGCGAGCCGACGCTCAGGTCGACGAGGCCGCGCGGGTGCGCGGCGGCGATCGCCTTCGCGCCGGCGAGCGTGTCCCAGGGGAAGTCGGGCAGCCGCATCCGGCGTCAGACGCTCTGGGGCGGCAGGGCGGCGACGATCGGGTGGTCGTGCTTGATGACGCCGACCTTCGCGGCGCCGCCGGGCGAGCCGATCTCGTCGAAGAAGTGCACGTTGGCCTCGTAGTACTCGGCCCACTCCTCCGGCGTGTCGTCCTCGTAGAAGATCGCCTCGACGGGGCACACCGGCTCGCACGCGCCGCAGTCGACGCACTCGTCGGGGTGGATGTAGAGCATCCGCTCGCCCTCGTAGATGCAGTCGACGGGGCACTCGTCGACGCACGCGCGGTCCTTCACGTCGACGCACGGGAGCGCGATCACGTAGGTCATGGCTGTTCCCCTTCCGTCGACGACCGATCGGGCTGCGCCCGTCCAGCCATCCTAATCCGCCGCATCGCCTCCGCGTCGGGCCACGCGAGCGCGACGAACGACGCGGCCGCCGGCACGAGCGTCCAGAGCCAGCCCGCGAGGTTCGCCGGGATGAGCGCGCGCTCCGTGCCCCACGCGCCGCGGCCGAGCGGGTCGATCGCGACGAGCGCGACGACGCCGACGAGCCCGATGACGGTCGCGATCGTGAGCTGCCGCGAGCCCGAGGCCGCGCGCACGCCCGCGATGAGCCCGACGGCGGCGAGGAGCGAGAGCGCGATGCCGAACGGCACCTGCTGGTGCGAGAAGGTGCCGACGACGCCGACGACGACGCCCGCGAGGAGGCCGCCGACGCGGAGGCTCCAGCGGGTGCGGCGCTCGGGGCGCGTCTCGATGAGCCGGTAGTGCTCGATCGCGTCGAGCGGCCGGCGCTGCCCGCCGACGTGCTCGACCTCGTCGCCGACGAGCACGAGCTGCGAGCGGTGCGCCGCGAGCGCGCCCTCGACGCGATCCCGCACCGGAGCGAGCTCGAACGCGACGTCGGCGGGGCGGTCGGTGCGCACGTACAGCGGGAGGTCGTAGCGGCGGGCGGCGATGACGGATGCGCGGTGCGCGGCGACGTGGTCGGGGTGGCCGTAGCCGCCGTCGGCGTCGTACGTGACGATCGCGGTCGGGTCGACCTCCTCGATGACGGCCCCGAGCGCATCCGCGAGGTCGTCGAGGTCGGCGCGGCTCATCGCCGTCTCGGGCGCGTCGGGCGCGGCCGAGGCCCGGCCGGTCGCGAGCCACGACATGCCGGAGTCGTCCCAGCCGTGGATGCGGCGACCGCGCGCGCCGAGGGCGCGCAGCGCCTGCTCGAGCTCGCGCCGGCGCACCTCGCCGACGCCGACCTCCTCGACCTCCGCGCGGCTGTCGGGGCGCGACTCGCCGCGCTCGCCGAGCGTGAAGGTCGCGACGACCGCGGTGCCGCCACCGGCGGCGACGGTCGCGATCGCGGCGCCGGTCGAGAGCGTCTCGTCATCGGGGTGCGCGTGCACGAAGAGCACGCGCTCGAGGCGGGGATCCATCCCCTCCATCCAAGCACTTCGCCGGAGCGCTCCCGGCCAGCGCGCTCCGGGCCGGCGAGCCGGGGCTAGAAGACCGCGGGCCGCACGGGCGCCGGCACCCTGCCGAGGTATGGGAGCGCCCGGTCGGCGGCCGCCTCGATGCGGTCGAGCACCGCGGGGCACCGCACGCGCCCGTGCGCGAAGTCCTCGCTCGCCGCGTAGACGCCCACGGGCAGCGTGAGCGCCTGGAAGAACGCGAACAGCGGCCGCAGCTGGTGCTCGATCGTGAGCGCGTGCCGGTGCGAGCCGCCGGTCGCGGCGAGCAGCACCGGCACGTCGGTGAGCGCCCGCTGGTCGACGAAGTCGAAGAGGTGCTTGAAGAGCCCGGTGAAGCTCGCGCGGTAGACGGGGCTCCCGGCGATGAGCAGGTCGGCGGACTCGATCGCCCGGATCGCCTGCTCGGCCCGCTCCGGCAGCCCGGCGCGGTCGAGCGCCCCCCCGAGCGACGGCCCGACCTCGGCGAGCTCGACGACCTCGATCTCGGCGCCCCGCCGCCGCGCGACCGCCTCGGCGAGCGCCGCGACGAGCGCGGTCGTCGACGAGGGCCGGTGCAGGCTGCCGCTCACGGCGACGATGCGGAGTCGATCGGGATGCGTCATGCGGCAACGGTAGGCGCGCGCGCCCGGGCGGCGCCCGAGTGTGACGCTCGGTGACGCAAGCGGACCCCTCCCGCCCGGGGGCAGGAGGGGTCCGCTCGAGGCTGCGTCAGCCCTGCTTCTTGAGGCGCGAGGCCTCGCGAGCGCGCGTCGTCGCGTCGAGCGTCACCTTGCGGATGCGCACGTGCTGCGGCGTCACCTCGACGCACTCGTCGTCGCGCGCCCACTCGAGGCTCTCCTCGAGCGAGAGCTGCCGCGGCGGCGTCAGGCGCTCGAGCTCCTCACCGGTCGACGACCGGATGTTGTTGAGCTTCTTCTCCTTGGTGATGTTGACGTCCATGTCGTCGGCGCGCGCGTTCTCGCCCACGACCATGCCCTCGTAGACGTCGTCGCCCGGCTTGATGAAGAACGTGCCGCGCTCCTGGAGCGCCATGATCGCGTTCGGCGTCGCCGAGCCCGAGCGGTCGGCGACGAGCGCGCCGTTGTTGCGGGTCGTGATCGCGCCGGCCCACGGCTGCCAGCCGTGCGAGATCGCGTTCGCGATGCCCGTGCCGCGCGTGATGGTCATGAACTCGGTGCGGAAGCCGATGAGGCCGCGGCTCGGCACGACGAACTCCATGCGCACCCAGCCGGTGCCGTGGTTCGTCATCCCGTCCATGATCCCCTTGCGGCTCGCGAGCAGCTGCGTCACGGCGCCGAGGTGCTCCTCGGGCACGTCGACCGTGAGGTGCTCGAAGGGCTCGTGCAGCACGCCGTCGATCTTCTTCGTGACGACCTGCGGCTTGCCGACCGTGAGCTCGTAGCCCTCGCGGCGCATCTGCTCGACGAGGATGGCGAGCGCGAGCTCGCCGCGCCCCTGCACCTCCCACGCGTCGGGGCGGCCGATGTCGACCACGCGCAGCGACACGTTGCCGATGAGCTCGCGGTCGAGGCGGTCCTTCACCATGCGGGCGGTGAGCTTCGCGCCCTTGACCTTGCCCGCGAGCGGCGACGTGTTCGTGCCGATCGTCATCGAGATCGCCGGCTCGTCGACGGTGATCGCCGGGAGCGGCCGCACGTCGTCGGGGTCGGCGAGCGTCTCGCCGATCGTGATGTCGGGGATGCCCGCGACCGCGACGATGTCGCCGGGGCCCGCGCTCTCGGTCGGCACGCGGTCGAGCGCCTTCGTCTCGAGCAGCTCGGTGATGCGCACGTTCGAGACCTCGCCGTCGTGGCGCACCCACGCGACCGTCTGGCCCTTGCGGATCGTGCCCGCCTTGATGCGCAGCAGCGCGATCCGGCCGAGGAAGGGGGATGCGTCGAGGTTCGTCACGTGCGCCTGCAGCGGCGCCTCGTCGTCGTACGTCGGCGCCGGGATGTGCTGCAGGATCGCCTCGAAGAGGGGCTCGAGGTCCTCGCTGTCGGGCAGCTCGCCGTTCGCGGGCTTGACCGTCGAGGCGCGGCCCGCCTTGCCGGAGGCGTAGACGACTGGCACGTCGAGCACGGCGTCGAGGTCGAGGTCGGGCACGTCGTCGGCGAGGTCGGACGCGAGGCCGAGCAGCAGGTCCTGGCTCTCGGCCACGACCGCGTCGATGCGCGCGTCGCCGCGGTCGGTCTTGTTGACGAGCAGGATGACGGGCAGCTTCGCCTCGAGCGCCTTGCGGAGCACGAAGCGCGTCTGCGGCAGCGGACCCTCCGAGGCGTC
Organism: Agrococcus sp. TF02-05; assembly: GCF_017565345.1. NCBI lineage: Bacteria > Bacillati > Actinomycetota > Actinomycetes > Micrococcales > Microbacteriaceae > Agrococcus > Agrococcus sp. TF02-05. The sequence goes on from NZ_JAGEKO010000002.1 coordinate 76,621, forward strand.
GACGAGCAGCACGACGCCGTCGACCATCGAGAGGCCGCGCTCGACCTCGCCGCCGAAGTCGGCGTGGCCGGGGGTGTCGATGACGTTGATGATCACGGGCCCGTCGGCGGCGTGGGCGCCGGCGTAGCGGATCGCGGTGTTCTTCGCGAGGATCGTGATGCCCTTCTCGCGCTCGAGCTCGTTCGAGTCCATCGCACGCTCGTCATGCGTGTCGTGGGCGCCGAAGGAGCCGGTCTGCGTGAGCATCGCGTCGACGAGGGTGGTCTTTCCGTGGTCGACGTGGGCGACGATCGCCACGTTGCGGAGGTCTGATCGCGCGGCGATCGGCATGCAGGTGCCTTCCGGTGTCGGGAGTGTGCGACGAACGGCCGCGACCCCCCAGTCTAGCGGGCGGTCGCGACCGTTCGTCGAGGGCGGCGCTCAGCTCGCCCGGCGCGCCTCCCGGCGCTCGCGCTGGGCGATCGGGTCGGGCAGCGGCACGGCCGAGATGAGGCGCTGCGTGTAGGCCTCCTTCGGCGCGCGCAGGATCTCGTCGCGCGTGCCCTCCTCGACGATGCGGCCCTTCCGCATGACCGCGATGCGGTGGGCGAGCGAGTCGACGACCGCGAGGTCGTGGCTGATGAAGAGGCACGCGAACTGCAGCTGCTCCTGGATGTGCGTGAGCAGCTCGAGGAACCGCGCCTGCACCGACACGTCGAGCGCGCTCGTCGGCTCGTCGGCGATGAGCACCTCGGGCGCGAGCGCGAGCGCGCGCGCGATGCCGACGCGCTGCTTCTGGCCGCCCGAGAGCTCGTGCGGGTAGCGGTTGCGGTACGAGGCGGGCAGCTCGACCGACTCGAGCAGCTCCTGCACGCGCTTGTCGAGCGCCTTCGCCTCGATCGGGTCCTTCGCCGCCCGGCGCGAGAGCAGGATCGGCTCGCCGATCGACTCGCCGATCGGCATGCGCGGGTTGAGCGACGACGACGGGTCCTGGAACACGATGCCGGTCTTCTCGCGCAGCGGCCGCAGGTCCTTCATCGACGCCGCCGAGATGTCGTAGCCCGCGACGCTCAGCGTGCCCGACGTGATGGGCAACAGGCCGATCGCGGCGCGCCCGAGGGTCGTCTTGCCCGAGCCGGACTCGCCGACGAGGCCGAGGATCTCGCCCGGGTAGACGGCGAGGTTGATGTCCTCCGCCGCGCGGAACGCCGGCACGCGACCGCGCTTCGGGTACTCGATCACGACATCCGTGAACTTGAGGATCGGCTCGACCGAGTCGGAGACCTTCGACGCCTCGAACGCGCGACCCGTCTGGTCCTCGTGCACGCCGAGGTACGGGACCGCGGCGAGCAGCTCCTTCGTGTACTCGTGCGAGGGGCGCTGGAAGACGTCGAGCGCGGTGCCGCGATCGACCATCTCGCCGTTGCGCATGACGATGATGCGGTCCGAGAGGTCGGCGACCACACCCATGTCGTGGGTGATGAGGATGACGGCGGAGCTCAGCTCGTCCTTCAGCTTGCGCATGAGGTCGAGCACCTCGGCCTGCACCGTGACGTCGAGCGCGGTCGTCGGCTCGTCGGCGATGAGCAGCGAGGGGTCGCACGCGAGCGACTGCGCGATCATCGCGCGCTGGCGCTGGCCGCCCGAGAGCTGGTGCGGGTACTTGTTGAACGCGGTCGGCGGGTCGGGGATCTCGACCTTCGCGATGAGCTCGATCGCGCGCTCCTTCGCGGCGTCGGGCGTGAGGTCGAAGTGGCTGCGCAGCGCCTCGACGATCTGGAAGCCGATCGTGTAGACGGGGTTGAGCGCCGTCATGGGCTCCTGGAAGATCACCGCGATCTCGTTGCCGCGGATGTGGCGCATCTCGCGCACCGGGATGCCGAGGATCTCGCGGCCCTTGAGCTTGACCGAGCCGCGCACGCGCGCGTTCGGCGGCAGCAGGCTGATGAGCGCCATCGCGGTCGTCGACTTGCCCGAGCCGGACTCGCCGACGATCGCGAGCACCTCGCCCGCGCGCACCTGGAACTCGGCGTCCTTCACGGCCGGGTAGAACTTGCCGTCGACCCAGAAGTCGACGTTGAGGCCGCTGGCCTCGAGGATGACCTCGCGCTCGGCGACGGGGGCGGCTGCCGTATCGGTCACGGGAGCTCCTCTCCTGCGTAGTCAGGGAAGCAGTGGTGGTCTGCGAAACTGAGTGGATGGCCTATCAGCGAGCGGTGTTCCGATCGTCCTTCGGCAGGGTGATCACGGTGGTGATCGGGATCCTCATGGCGCTCGCGCTCGTGAGCGTCGTGCTCGCCGACGATCCGGCGTCGAGCCTCTGGGTGCTCCCGTGGCCGCTGCTCGGCGCAGCCGTCACGTGGGCGTTCATGTGGCGGCCGCGCGTCGTGATCGACGGGCAGGGCGTCGCGATCCGCAACCCCTTCACCGACTGGGACGTGCCCTGGGGCGCCGTGAAGCGCATCGACACGAAGTGGGCGCTCGAGCTCACGCTCGAGCGCGGCACCGTCACCGCGTGGGCGGCGCCCGCGCCGAGCCGCTACGGCATCGCCCGCATCACGCGAGAGGACATCCGCCTCGCGCGCGAGTCGAGCACCGTCGGCGGGGGCATCCGCCCCGGCGACTCCGTGCACAGCGTCTCGGGCGCCGCCGCGCACGTCACGCGTGCTCACTGGGAGGAGCTGCGCGACGAGGGCCTGCTCGACGACTCGGCCCGCGCGACGCGCTCGTGGAGCGCGCCGGCGATCGCGGTCGTCGCGGTGCCGGCCCTCCTCGCGGCCGCGGGGCTGCTGCTGCGCTGACCGCACGTCAGTCCCGATCGCGGTCGGGGTTGTCGCCCGCCGTGTCGCCCTCGACGCGCGGCGCGCGGGCGTCGGGCCCCGGCGCCTGCGCTTGGCCGACGCTCGCCGTGGCGCTCATCGCGTCCTCGACCTCGGCACCGCGCAGCGCCGCCGCGTCGGCCGCGGCCGTGTCGGACTTGCGCATCGCGCGCTCCGACGGCATGCGCTTCTGGCGCGGGTCGAACGCGTCGCGCAGGCCGTCGCCGATGAAGTTGATGCACAGCGCGATCGTGATGATGAAGATGCCCGGCCACCAGAACAGCCACGGCCGCGTCTGGAACGCCTCCTGGTTCTGGCTGATGATGAGCCCGAGCGACGTGTCGGGCGCCTGCACGCCGTAGCCGAGGTACGAGAGCGCCGTCTCGGCGAGGATCGCGCCCGCCATGAGCAGCGTCGTGTTGACGATGATGACGCCCATCGCGTTCGGCAGGATGTGCTTGAAGATGATGCGGCCGTTCGAGGCGCCCGCGACGCGCGCCGCGTCGACGAACTCGCGCTCGCGGAGCGTGAGGAACTCGCCGCGCACGAGTCGCGCGAGGCCCGTCCACGAGAACAGGCCGAGCACGATCGCGAGGATGAAGGCGCCGAGCTTCCCGAAGGTCGAGCCGATGACGGCGCCGATCACGATGAACGGGATCGTGATGATGACGTCGGTGAAGCGCATGAGCACGGCGTCGACCCAGCCGCGGAAGAAGCCCGAGAGCGCGCCGATCACGATGCCGATCGTCGCGCCGATGAGGCCGACGAGCACCATGATCATGAGCGACTGCTGCGTGCCGCGCATGACGAGCGCGAACAGGTCCTTGCCGATCGAGTCCTGCCCGAACGGGTGCTCCCACGACGGCACGCCGCCGTTGATGGGGCGCGGATTCTGGGTCCAGTCCCACTGCCACCAGCCGGGCACCCGGACGCCGCCGAACGACAGGCCCACCGAGGTGAAGGCGAGGAGGACGATGAGGGCGAGCACGACCATCGACACGACGGCGCCGACGTGGCGGAAGAACCGCTTCCGGACGATCTGGCCCTGGCTGAGGCCCTCCACCTCCTTGAGCTCGAGGTTCGCCTCGGCATCGGTGATGTGGGGCTCGTTGGTCTGCGGGATGTTCGTGGTCATCAGCTCACCCGGATCCGGGGGTCGAGGGCCGCATAGGCGATGTCGGCCAGCAGGTTGAACAGGAGCGCGAGCGCGCCGGTGACGAGGAAGAACGCCATGACGGGGTTCGGATCGACGCGGTCGAGGCCGTTCTGGAACATCGATCCCATGCCGGTCCAGCCGAACACGCGCTCGGTGATGACCGCGCCGCCGATGATGCCGGCGATGTCGAACGCGACGATCGTCGTGATGGGGATGAGCGCGTTCCGGAACGCGTGCCGCACGATGACCGTGCGCTCGGTGAGGCCCTTCGCGCGAGCGGTGCGGATGTAGTCCTGGTTCATGACCTCGAGCAGGCTCGCGCGGGTGTAGCGCGTGTAGCCGGCGAACGAGATGACCATGAGCGCGATCGACGGCAGCAGCAGGTGCGTGAACGCGTCGACGCCCTGCACGAAGAACGACGACTGCGCGAACCCGGGGTTCGACGCACCGATCGTCGCGATCGGCCGGCCGCGGATGAAGCCCGACTGCGAGTAGGCCTGCCACAGCTGCATGTGGCGGTCGACCACCATGATCGCGAAGACGAGGAACCCGGTCCACGCCGCGATCTTGCGGTTCGCCGCCTTGTTGTCGCCGCCGAAGATGTGGCCGACCGCGACGCCGAAGAGGATCACCACGAGGAAGCTCGCGATCATGATCCACGCGTTCATCGGCACGACCTGCGGGTTGAACAGGTAGAAGTTCACCGGGTAGTAGAGCGCGATGCCGAGCACCGCCATGCCGAGCGCGATGAAGAGCGAGCGGCGGTTCTTGAGGCCGGTGAGGATCGCCGTGACGAGCAGCGCGACCGTGAGGAAGAGCACCGCGATCGCGAGCAGCGAGAAGTCGAGGCCGAAGACGATGAAGCGGGGGTTGAGGAACCAGCCCGAGACGCTCATGTACCACAGCAGCAGTCCGCCGGACGCGGCGGCGAGCCCGAACGTGATGAGCTTGCGCTTCACGTCTCCCCCGAGCACCGACATCCAGAACAGTCCGGATGCGAGCGCCACGAGGGCGATGACCCACCAGTGGATCTGCCCGCCCCGCTGCAGCCAGTCGTTCGCGCCGATCGCGAGGAACTGCTTGAGCAGCACCGCGAACCAGAAGATCGGCAACGAGTAGAAGAGGAACGAGACGAACGTCACGCCGTAGTCGTACGCGGAGTACTGGCGGAGGGCCGTCGTGATGCCGATGATGATGCCGAGGATGATGGCGACGAGCGTCGCGACCGTGACGAGGCGGAGCGTCTGGTCCATCGAGTTGAGGAGCACGTCGAGCACGGGCTGCTGCTGGATGGTCATGCCGAAGTCGCACTGGCCGATGAAGCAGCCGGCGATGCCGCCGAGCCAGATGAAGTAGCGCAGCGGCGGCGGCACGTCGAGGTGCAGCAGGCGGATGCGGGCTTCGATGAGCTGCGCCGTGTTGGGCGTCTGGACTCCGCGCAGATCCTCGAGCGGGTCTCCCGAGAGGGCGACCATGTTGTACATGAGGAAGGTCGCGGCGAGCAGGATGAGCACCGCTGCGATCAGGCGCCTGACGATGAATGTCGCCACCGGTTCGCCTCCTTGGTTTCCGGTTCGGGATGGGTCCGCTCACGCTGATCGAGCGCGTCGGAAGACTTCATGCGAGAGGCGCCGGGCCAGGCGGCCCGGCGCCTCTCTGCCTGAAGGCCACATCACACTAGCAGTGGATGCGACCCCCGGCGGTCGGGGGGATCAGCCCTCCGAGACGTTCGTCTCGGTCGGGGTCCAGTCCCACACGTTCCAGAACACCGTCGGCGCGAGCGGCGACGAGTCGATGCCCGAGACGCGGTCGGAGAACGCGGTGACCTCGGGGAACTGGAAGATGGTGATGCCGAACGCGTCCTCGACGAGGATGCGGTCGATCTCCTTGAGCAGCTCCAGCTGGCGCTCCTCGTCGACGGTCACGTTGAGCTCCTGCACGACCGCGTCCATCTCGGGGTTCGAGTAGAACGACAGGTTGTTGATGCCGCCCGTCTCGAAGTTCGGGCCGACCGAGGCGACGCCGAGCGACGTCGACTGCCAGCCGAACAGCGAGGCGTCGTAGACGCCCGGAGCACCGAGGAGGCCGCCCCACTCGGGCGACGAGCAGTCGGTGACCGACCAGCCGGCCTGAGCGGCGGACTCGCGGATGAGCTCGAACTCCGACACGCGGCGCGGGTTCGTCGAGGCGAACAGGAGGCAGACCTCCGTGCCCTCGGCGAGACCGGCCTGCTCGCGCAGCGCCGTGGCCTGCTCGATGTCGACCTCGGCGTACATGTCGAGGATGCCCGACTCCTCCACCGACTCGTCGTAGCCGTTGGCGCCCGGGACGAAGACCGCGGAGTTGCGGACCGTGGCCTCGGGGTTGAGCGGCTTGATGAGGCGGTCGACGATCTCCTGGCGCGGGATCGTCATGAGGAACGACTGGCGAGCCTCGAGCGTCGAGAAGACGCCCGGGTTCTTCGACTGGTCGAACTGCAGGTCCACGTGCTCGTACGTCGCACCCTCGCCGTAGTTGACCGTGATGCCCTCGGTGCCCTCGAGGGCAGCGCGGACGTCAGGCGTGGCCTGCGGCTGGATGACGTCGACGTCGCCGTTCTGGAGCGCCGTCACCGCCGCCATGGCGTCGGTGATGAAGCGGACCGTGATGGTCTCGACCTGCGGCTGGTGGTCGCCGACGTAGTTCTCGTTGGCCTGCAGCGTGATGTACTGGTCGGCCACGAAGTCGGTGATCTGGTACGGGCCGTTCGCGGTGAGCACCGACGTGTCGGACGGCATCTCCGTGAAGTTGAAGCCGGTGTTCCACTCGGCGGCGAGCTGGCCGATGACCTCGGTGTCGCCGTTCTGGATCGCGTCGAGGACGGCCTGCTTGGCCTCCATGGCGTCCTCGATGCCGAGGGCGCGCTGCGCGATGACGTGCGCCGGCAGGCCCGCGCCGAACGCGAGCTCCCAGTCGACGTAGAAGTCGGAGTACGTCATGAGGATGCCGCGGCCGTCCTCGTTGACCTCCGGCGCCTCGCGGACCAGGCCGAGGCCCGAGTCAGGCGTGGCGCCCGAGTCGAAGAAGACCGTGCCCTCGGGGAAGTCCGTGGTGAACTCACCGGTCTCGGGGTCCTGGAACTCCGAGGGGTCGAAGTCAGCCGAGTTGAACGCGCCCGAGAGGGCGGCCCAGTGCAGCATCATGTCCGCGGCGTCGACCGGGACCTCGTCGCTCCACTGCACGTCCTCGTTGATCGTGTACTGCACCTGCAGCGGGTCCTCGGAGACCAGCTCGTAGGTGCCGAACGACTCGTCGCGCTGCAGCTCCGGGGTGTTGTCGTAGTAGTTGAACCCCGAGTAGGTCATGTAGTTGATGTTGTTGTTCGCCGTCGCGTTGCCGAACGACGTGTTGCCGTTGGCCGAGTAGAACGGCTGGTTCCACGCGACGGTGATCGAGGTGCCCTCGACGATCTCCGCTCCCGGCGCCTGTGCAGGCGTGCAAGCGGAGAGGACGAGTGCTCCCGTTGCGAGCAGCACGCCGCCCGCAGCGAATCGCTTGATCCTCAATGTTCCTCCTGTGCAAGGTGAGCGCGCGGCCAGGAAGCCGCAGTGCTCTGGATGAGTGCAACCTTAGGCCCCGCTCAGGGCCTCACCGGCGTCGAACCTCGGATCGTTACCAACTCGACGCAGAATCGTGATCCTCGCGTCGACCCCGCTCCTCGCGCTCGCTTCGTGCGCGAGCGGCTCGCGCACGCCCGGATCGTGCCGACCGTACGCTGGGGAGGTGACCGAGCCCATCCGCCTCGCAGCGCCCTCCCAGCGTCGCCTGCGATGGGAGCTCGCGATCGTGCTGCTGCTCTCGCTCGGCGGCAGCGCGCTGTGGTCGGTGCTGCAGTTCGCCGACGTGTCGACGCGCGAGGCGCCCATCGGCGAGCAGTCGGTCGCGCTCAACCCCGCGCGCTCGGACCGCGCGTGGCTCGACCTCGCGTACCAGCTCACGGGCGTCTTCCTCGACCTCGTGCCGGTCGCGCTCGTCTGCTGGCTGCTCTGGCGAGCGCGCCCGCCGCGACTCGGTGCGCTCGGGATCGACGCCGCGAGGCCGGCGCGCGACGCTCTCTCGGGCATCGCGCTCGTCGCGGTGATCGGCGTGCCCGGGCTCGCGCTCTACCTCGCGGGGCGCTCGCTCGGGCTGACGGTCAACGTCGTGCCCTCGCCACTCGACGCGCACTGGTTCACGGTGCCGGTGCTGCTCCTGTCGGCGCTGCGCGCCGGGCTCACCGAGGAGGTCATCGTCGTCGGCTACCTCTTCGAGCGGCTGCGGCGGCTCGGCTGGGGCACGTGGCCGATCATCGTCGCGGCGGCGCTGCTGCGCGGCGTCTACCACCTCTACCAAGGGGTGCCGGGGATGGTCGGCAACATCGCGATGGGGCTCGTGTTCGGCTGGCTCTACGCGCGCACGGGCAGGCTCGTGCCGCTCATCGTCGCGCACACGCTCATCGACGTCGCCGTCTTCGTCGGCTACCCGTGGGCCTACGCGACGTTCCCGGGCCTGTTCGCGAGCTGACCGGTCACGGCGTCGCCGCTCCCCCGTCGATGCCCCACTCCCACGCGTTCCAGGTGAGGGACGCGTGACCGGGCCTGGGCGAGACGCCCTGCACCTCGGCGGCGCTCACGGTGAGCAGGGTCGGCTCGATGAGCGGCAGCGCGAGCGCGTCGGCGACGAGCGAGGCCTCGATCGCGAGCAGCGTCTCCTCGAGCGCCTCGGGGTCGCCGGTCGCGAGCGCCTCGTCGAGCAGGAGCTCGCGCTCGGTGTCGGCGAGCGCCGTGAGCCCGCCGTCGCGCCACCGCTCGACGACGGCCGCGGCGTCGGCGGGCGCGTCGACGCGGTGGAGCACCGCGTGCCAGTCCTGCTCCTCGAGCCCGGCGGCGAGGTCGTCGACGCCGCAGTCGGCGACGGCCCAGCCGGCCTCGGCCGCTTGCGCCGCGAGGGCGGGCAGCGCGGCCGCGGCGAACGCATCCGCCCGGTCGTACCGCACGCAGACGGGCGTGCCGGCGGCGATGCCCATCGAGTCGCGCTCCGCGATCGCGAGGTCGACGTCGCGCCCGCCGAAGGCCTGCGGGAAGCCCGCGTCCTCGAGGGCGTAGTCGTGGAGCCGGGTGCCGGGCAGGAACAGCAGCGCGTCGACGCCGCTCGCCTCGGCGGCGCGCTCGCCGAGCGCGGCCTCGGCGAGGCCCCGGCGGTCGATCGAGTGGAGGAGGGACGCGCGCGCCTCGGTCGACTGCAGCGGCGCGCGATCCGTGCGGAGCGTCAGCTCCCAGCGGCTGCCGTCGCCGTGCTCGGCGAGCGTCGCCCCGGCGCGGTCGAGGTCGCGCAGCGCGGAGCGGTCGGCCTCGGTCGGCGCGACGGTCGCGATGTCGACCTCGCCGGCCGTGAGCGCGGCGAGCGCGTCCGCGTCGTCGGCGACCGACCGGAGCGCGACGCGCTCGACCGCGGCGCCCTGCGCGCCGACGTAGCGATCGTTGGCGACGAGCTCGACGCGGCCGTCCCTCACCTGCTCGACGCGGTACGGGCCCGACGAGACGAGCACGGCGGGATCCGAGGCGGCCGGGTCGATCGCGAGCGCCGTGCTCCACGCGGCCGCGAGCGGCGCGAGCGCGAGCGGGTCGGCGCGGTCGATCGCGTCGAGCACGCGCTGCTTCGCCTCCATCGGGTCGCTCACCCCGAAGACGCGCTGCCCGAGCACGTGCGCGGGCACCGCGACCGGCAGCGCGGTGCGCCAGTCGGGCACGGGCCGCTCGAAGGCGACGTCGATCGCCCGCGCCCAGTCGTCGCGCGCGGGCCGCTCGCTCGCGAGCGCCATGCCGCCGGGATCGGCGACGTCGAACCACACCTCGCTCGCGCCGAGCTCGATCGAGCCGTCCGGCGCGCGGCGCTCCTCGACGTCGAAGTCGTCGGTCGAGAGCGCGTTGGACGTCGCCGCCCACGCGAGCATGAGGTCGGCCGCGTCGAGCGGCACGCCGTCCGACCAGCGCACGCCGTCGGCGAGGTCGTAGCGCACGGCGAAGCCCGCGCCCTCGACGACGGTCGCGGTGCCGAACGAGGGATCCGCGCGGTGCTCGCCGTCGGCATCCACCACGAAGAACGCGCCGCGCGTCATCGCCGCGACGTCGCGGTTGCCCGCGGTCGCGCCCCGCGTGCTCGAGGCGTTCGCGTCGGTGAGCTCGCCGCTCCACGCCACCTCGACGCTCGTGCCGGGCTGCACGCGCGGCGTGACATCGGGGCCGCACGCGCTGAGCGCGAGCGCGGCGATCGCCGCCACGGCCGTCGCGACGACGGTCCGGGCGGCGATCGGGCGGCGACCGCGGGCCGGCATCAGGCGAAGGCCTCCACCGGCGGGCAGCTGCAGACGATGTTGCGATCGCCGTACGCCTGGTCGACGCGCGCGACCGGCGGCCAGTACTTCGCCCGCTCGACGCCGGGCACGGGGAACACCGCCTGCTCGCGGGAGTAGGGGCGGTCCCACTCGCCGTGCACGATCGAGCCGGGCGTGTGCGGGGCGCGGCGCAGGGCGCTCTCGTCGAGCGGCACCTCGCCGCGGCCGATCGCGTCGGCCTCGGCCTTGATCGCGATCATGGCGTCGACGAAGCGGTCGAGCTCGGCGAGGTCCTCCGACTCCGTCGGCTCGACCATGAGCGTGCCCGCGACGGGGAACGACATCGTCGGCGCGTGGAAGCCGAAGTCGACGAGCCGCTTCGCGACGTCGTCGTTCGTGACCCCGGTCGCCTCCTTGAGCGGGCGGAGGTCGAGGATGCACTCGTGCGCGACGAGGCCGTGCTCGCCCGTGTAGAGCACCGGGTAGTGCTCGCGCAGGCGCGTCGCGATGTAGTTCGCGGCGAGCACGGCGCTCGCGGTCGCCTTCGTGAGGCCCTCGAGCCCCATCATGCGCACGTACGCCCACGAGATCGGCAGGATCGACGCCGAGCCCCACGGCGCGGCCGAGATCGGGTTCGCGCCGATGCGCACGCCGTCGATCTCCTGCCACTCCTCGCGCGGGTCGCGCGGCAGGAACGGCGCGAGGTGCGCCTTCGCCGCGACGGGACCGACGCCGGGGCCGCCGCCGCCGTGCGGGATGCAGAACGTCTTGTGCAGGTTGAGGTGCGAGACGTCGCCGCCCATGTCGCCGAAGGTCGCGTGGCCGAGGAGCGCATTGAGGTTCGCGCCGTCGATGTAGACCTGGCCGCCGGCCTCGTGCACGAGGTCGGTGATGCGGCGGATCTCGGACTCGTAGACGCCGTGCGTCGAGGGGTAGGTGATCATGAGCGCCGCGAGCTGCCCCGCGTGCGTGCCGATCTTCGCCTCGAGGTCGTCGACGTCGACGTCGCCGTTGCCGCGCGTCGCCACGACGACGACGCGCATGCCGGCGAGCACGGCGCTCGCCGCGTTCGTGCCGTGCGCCGAGGCGGGGATGAGCACGACGTCGCGGTGGCCGTCGCCGCGCGAGTCGTGCCAGCCGCGGATGGCCATGAGGCCCGCGAGCTCACCTTGCGCGCCCGAGTTCGGCTGCAGCGAGACGGTGTCGTAGCCCGTGATGCGCGCGAGCCACTCGCCGAGCTGGTCGATGAGCGCGAGCGAGCCCTCGGCGTCCTCGAGCGGGCCGTAGGGGTGCGGCTGCGAGAACTCGGGCCACGTGATGGCCTCCATCTCGGCGGCCGCGTTGAGCTTCATCGTGCACGAGCCGAGCGGGATCATGCCGCGGTCGAGCGCGTAGTCGCGGTCGGAGAGCCGCTTCGCGTAGCGCATGAGCTGCGTCTCGGAGCGGTGCGCGTGGAAGACCTCGTGCGTCATGAACGCGCTCTCGCGCGCGAGTGTCGCGGGGATCGCCCGCTCCCCCTCACCGGCGTCGGCGAGCCCGAGCGCCGGGAGCAGCGCGTCGAGGCGCACGCCCGTGCCGAGCTCCGCCCACGTCTCGTCGAAGGCGACGTGCAGGGTGTCGTCGTCGACGACGTGCACGAGGATGCCCGCGTCGGCCGCGCTCGACTGCAGCTCGCGCGCCCGGCCGGGCACGCGCATCCGCACGGTGTCGAAGAAGCGCTCGTGGACGAGCTCGATGCCCGCCTCCCGGGCCGCGCGCGCGAAGCGCGTCGCGACCGCGTGCACGCCCTCGGCGATCGCGGTGATGCCGTCGGGGCCGTGGTACACGCCGTACATCGATGCCATGACGGCGAGCAGCACCTGCGCGGTGCAGATGTTGCTCGTCGCCTTCTCGCGGCGGATGTGCTGCTCGCGGGTCTGGAGCGTCAGGCGGTAGGCGGGATAGCCCTCGGCGTCGACCGAGACGCCGACGAGGCGGCCCGGCATCTGGCGGGTGAGCTGCTCGGCGACGGCCATGAAGCCCGCGTGCGGCCCGCCGAAGCCCATCGGCACGCCGAAGCGCTGCGACGAGCCGACGACGATGCGCGCGCCCTGGTGGCCGGGCGCCTCGATGAGCGCGAGCGCGAGGAGGTCGGCGGCGGCGACCGGCACGCCGCCCATCGCGGCCGAGGCGGCGAAGATGCCGCGCGCGTCCCACACGAGGCCGGATGCGCCGGGCAGCTGCGCGACGACGCCGAACGAGTCCGGGAGGTCGGCGGGGTCGGTCGTCGCGAGCGGCAGCTCGACGAGCTCGATGCCCGTGCGGTGCGCGCGGTGGCGGAGGAGCGCCTTCGACTGCGGCAGGAGGTCGGTGTCGACGACGAAGACGGACGAGGCCGACTTCGAGGCGCGGCGCGCGAGCAGCATCGCCTCGACGACCGCGGTGCCCTCGTCGAGCATCGAGGCGTTCGCGATGTCGAGGCCCGCGAGGTCGGCGACCATCGTCTGGAAGTTGATGAGCGCCTCGAGCCGGCCCTGGCTGATCTCGGGCTGGTAGGGCGTGTAGGCCGTGTACCACGAGGGGTTCTCGAGGATGAGGCGCTTGATCGGCGCGGGCGTGACGGTGCCGGCGTAGCCGAGGCCGATCGCGGAGTGCCGCACGCGGTTGCGCGACGCGAGCGCGCGCAGCTCGGCGAGCGCTTGCGTCTCGGTCGCCGCCTCGCCGATCCCGGTGCCGGCCGAGCGGATGCCCGCGGGCACCGCGGCGTCCATGAGCGCCTCGAGCGAGTCGAAGCCGACGGCGCTGAGCATGCGCTCCTGCGCCGCCGCATCGGTGCCGATGTGGCGGTCGACGAAGGGGCGCATCAGGCGGTGAGCTCTCGGTAGGCGGCCTCGTCGAGCAGCTCCGGCTCCTCCGTGAAGCGCACCTTGACGAGCCAGCCCGCGCCCTCGGCGGCGGAGTTCACGAGGGTCGGGTCGCCCGCGACCTCGTCGTTGACCTCGACGACCTCGCCGGCGGCGGGCACGATGAGCTCGCCCACCGACTTCGTCGACTCGATCTCGCCGATCGCCTCGCCGGCCGCGAAGGAGCGGCCGACGCCGGGCAGGTCGACGAACACGACGTCGCCGAGCGCCGACTGCGCGTAGTCGGTGATGCCGATCGTGGCGACGTCGCCCTCGATGCGGATCCACTCGTGGTCGGCGGTGTACTTGGTCTCGCTCATGGTTCAGGCCTCTCGCTTGTAGAACGGCAGCTGGGCGACGGTCGCGGGCAGCTGCGTGCCGCGGACGTCGACGGTGAGGGCGTCGGAACCGGCGGACGCCGGCTCGACGAGGGCCATCGCGATCGGATGACCGAGGGTCGGCGACAGGGCGCCGCTCGTGACGCGGCCGACCGGGCGGCCGTCGTCGAGCACGGGGTAGCCGGCGCGCGGCGCGCGGCGGCCCTCGGCGGTGAGCGCGACGAGCACGGGCGCGTCGTCGGCAGGGCCCGCCTCGACAGCCGCCCGGCCGACGAAGTCGCCCTTGGTCTTGAGCGCCACGACCCGGCCGAGGCCGACTTGCGCCGGCAGCACGTCGAGCGAGAGCTCGTTGCCGTAGAGCGGCATGCCGGCCTCGAGGCGCAGCGTGTCGCGCGCGGCGAGCCCGCACAGCGCGAGGCCGTGCTCCTCGCCCGCGAGCACGATCGCGCGCCACAGCGACTCCGCCGCGTGCGCGGCGATGTAGAGCTCGAAGCCGTCCTCGCCGGTGTAGCCCGTGCGGGCGACGAGCACGTCCTCCCCCTCGAACACCGCGGGGAGCGACCGGTAGTAGCGCAGGCCCTCGAGCGGCTCCGACTCGAGCCCGATCGCGCCGACGATCGCGGCGGCAACGGGGCCCTGCACCGCGACGAGGCCCGTCTGCTCGGTCTCGTCGACGACGCTCGCGTCGAAGCCCGCGACCCGGGCGGAGAGGGCGTCGAGAGCGGCGTGGCGGTTCGAGGCGTTCGCGACCACGAGGTACTCGGGCGCTGCGCCCGACTCGTCGACCCGGTAGACGATGAGGTCGTCGACGATGCCGCCGTGCTCGGCGAGCAGGAGCGAGTACTTCGCCTGCCACGGCTCGATCGCGGAGATGCGGCCGGCGAGCGCGTGGTCGAGGAACGCGCCGGCGTCCGGCCCGCTCACGCGCAGCTCGGCCATGTGGCTGAGGTCGAACAGGCCCGCCCGCTCGCGCACCGCCTGGTGCTCGGCGAGGTCGGAGCCGTAGCGGACGGGCATCTGCCAGCCGGCGAAGTCGATGAGCTGGGCCCCCGCCTCCCCGTGCACGTGCAGGAGCGGCGAGGCCGGCTGCGGAGCGTCTGCGGTCATGAGTCCTCCTGTGTCTGGACTCCCCCACTGTCGCGATCGTCGCCGATCGCTCCAGAGCGGCCTGCCCGTGCGGTTCGAGGACCTGAGAGTTTGGCGGGGAGGCTTGCTCCTTCGGTGCCCCCGGAGGGGCTCTCCCGCACGGGTGTGCAGCGGCCGGCTGTGCGTTCTGCCTGCGATCCTACCTGCTCGCGCGGCCGACGTCGGGATCGGTCTCGTCGGGGTCGAGCCCCGCGCGATCGCCGTCGTCGTCGATCCGCTCGCGCTCGCGGTCGTCGACGACGAGGTCGGCGCGGTACTGCCGCGAGCGGTGCGCAGCCTTCGCCATCATCTGCGTCGCGACGGGCGAGGTGACGAGCTGGAGGCACGCGGCGACCGCGAGCATCGCGGTCGCGCTGCCGTTCCGCAGCACGAGCGAGAGCCCGACGCACAGCAGCAGGAAGCCGAGCGTCTGCGGCTTCGACGCGGCGTGCATGCGGTTGAGCACGTCCGGCAGCCGCAGGATGCCGATCGCCGCGGTGAGCGTGAAGAAGGCGCCGACGAGGATGAGCGCGGCCCCGACGACGTCGAGCACGGATTCCAGGGTCACTCGCGGTCCTCCCCGCCGACGGGCCCGTCGCCCTCGATGCCGGTGCCCGGCTCGCGCGCGGGCGCGGGGCCGACGACGTTCTCACGACCTGCGACGAAGCGCGCCATCGACACGGTGCCGGCGAACGCGAGCATCGACAGCACGAGGATCACGGGGATCGTGAAGGGCTGGTGGTTGATCGCCGCCTCGACGGCGAGGCCGCCCGCGACGGTCGTGATGAGCACGTCGGTCGCGACGACGCGGTCGCTCGGACCCGGTCCGCGCACGATGCGGATGAGCGCGAGCGCCGCCGAGACGACGAGCATGACGCCGGCGATGACGAGCACGATCTCCATCAGTCCTCCTCCAGCAGCGCGCGGTCCTCGGGGGTGCCGAACGCCCGCAGCACGGTCGCCTCGGTCGCGAGCACGCTCGCGCGCGCCCGGTCGATCGCGGGCTCGTCCTGCGCGTCGAAGACGTGCACGAGCAGCCAGCCCTCCCCCGCGTCGATCGCGACCGAGCCGGGCACGAGGGTGACGAGCTCGGCGGTGATGACGGTGATGAAGATCGAGTCGCTGCGCAGCGGCACGCGGATGATCGCGTTGCGGGTCGGGCGCCAGAACGCGAGCACCTTCACCGCGACCTGGAACGACGAGACGATGAGGCCGCGGAGCGTCACGAGCACGAGCCGGAGGAACCCGAGCGGCCGGAAGGAGTCGAGCTCCGGGACGTCCGGGAGCGGGAAGATCAGCTGGATCGCGAGCGCGATGAGGAGTCCCCACAGGGCCGCGCCGATCGAGGGCTGGCCCCACAGGAGCATCCAGATGACGGCGAGGCCGATCGTGGTCGGGAGCGAGAAGCGGTAGCGCAGGGCTGGGCGGTTCACGGCATCGCCTCCTCGACCGCGTCGTGGTACGCGCCGCCGACGATGTCGATGGATGCGCGCTCGGCGTAGTCCGAGAGCGGTCCGGCGAGCGCGGTGAGCGCGACGGTGATGCCGACGAGCGTCGATGCCGCGAAGATCCAGATGCGCGGCAGCACGCGCAGCGAGTGGACGCGGTCGTCGTCCTCGCCGCGGTCCTGCCAGAACGCGCGCTGCCACACGCGGATGACCGCGATGAGGGTCAGGAGGCTCGTCGCGATGCCCGCGACCACGGCGGTGATCGCGAGCGCCGACGGCACCTCGAGCGCGGCGTCGAGCAGCGCGACCTTGCCGAGGAAGCCCGAGAAGGGCGGGATGCCGCCGAGGTTGAGCGCCGGCAGCAGGTAGAGCGCCGCGAGCAGCGGCACCGACGCGAGCCCGCCGAGCCGCGAGAGGCTCGTCGATCCGCCGATGCGCTCGATGAGCCCGACGACGATGAAGAGCGCGGTCTGGACGAGGATGTGGTGGACGATGTAGAAGATCGCGCCGGCGAGGCCGGCCTCGGTGCCGAGCGCGACGCCGAGCAGCATGTAGCCGATGTGGCTCACGAGCGTGAACGACAGGAGTCGCTTGATCTCGCCTTGCGCGAGCGCGCCGAGGATGCCGAGCACGAGCGTGAGGATCGCGACGACGAGCAGCAGCTCGGTGAGCGGGCTGTCGGGGAACAGCAGCGTCTGCAGCCGGATGATGGCGTAGACGCCGACCTTCGTGAGGAGGCCCGCGAAGACGGCCGTGACGCTCGCCGGCGCCGTCGGGTACGAGTCGGGCAGCCACGCCTGGAGCGGGAAGATCGCGGCCTTGATGCCGAAGACGACGAGCAGCAGCAGCTGGATCGTGAGCTGCAGCGAGGGATCGAGCTCGGCGAAGCGCTCCGGCAGCTGCGCGAAGCTCACCGTGCCGGTCGCGCCGTAGACGAGCGCGAGCGCGAGCAGGAACAGCGTCGACGACGCGACGCTCACGACGACGTACGTGCTGCCGGCGCGCACGCGCTCCTTCGTCGCGCCGAGCATGATGAGCACGTACGACGAGAACAGCAGCATCTCGAAGCCGACGAAGAGGTTGAACAGGTCGCCCGCGAGGAACGCGTTCGCGACGCCCGCCGTCAGCACGAGGAAGGTCGGGTGGAAGACCGACACGGGCGCCCCGTCGGCGCTGTCGGCGATGTCGCGCCGCGAGGGGAAGATCACGACGATCGCGGTGACGATGCTCGAGACGAGCACGAGCAGGGCCGAGAGCCGGTCGGCGACGAGCACGATGCCGAGACCCTCGGGCCACGCCCCGACCCACAGCACGATCGGCCCCTGGGCGTCGGCCGCGAGGCACAGGATGAGCGCGAGCACCGCGACGACGGCGAGCGTCGTGCCCGAGACGATGCGCTGCCACGCGGGGTGGCGCGCGAGCGCGAGCGTGATGCCTGCCGCGAGGAGCGGCAGGAGCACGGGGACGGGGACGAGGTTCGCGAGGTCCATCAGTCGTCGCCCTTCCCCGCGCGGCCGCCGGACTCGGTGTCCGGCTGCTCCTCGGGCGTGAGCTCGACGTAGGCCTCGCTCGAGAGGTCGGCCTCGGCGCGGCGCCGGACGATCGCGTCCTCGACGTCGTCGGCGACCTCGTCATGGCCCT
Source organism: Agrococcus sp. TF02-05 (assembly GCF_017565345.1). Lineage (NCBI taxonomy): Bacteria > Bacillati > Actinomycetota > Actinomycetes > Micrococcales > Microbacteriaceae > Agrococcus > Agrococcus sp. TF02-05. The sequence continues at coordinate 94,361 of NZ_JAGEKO010000002.1, forward strand.
CGAGCTGGAAGGAGCGGTACGACATCGCGAGCAGGAACGCGCTCGTCGCGAGCGAGATGACGATCGCCGTGAGCACCATGGCCTGCGGGAGGGGGTCGGAGATCTCGTCCTCGGGCGTGCCGACGATCGGGCCGAGTCCGGCGGGGCCGGCGGCGACGAGGAAGAGCAGGTTGACGCCGTTGCCGGCGAGCATGACGCCCGCGAGGATCCGCATGAGGCTCCGCTCGAGCAGCAGGTACGTGCCGGCGGCGATGAGCACGCCGCCCGCGACGGCGAGCGCGAGGGACGGGGTCACCGGCGCACCTCCTTGCCGGGCAGCGAGCGGTCGGAGCGCCACGCGGGCCGCGGCGCCGCGTTCTGCTCGGCGTGCAGGTCGATGCCGGCGCCGAGCGAGCGGATGAAGTCGAGCATCGCGCCGATGACGATGAGCCACACGCCGACGTCGAAGAACAGCGTCGTGACGAGCTTCTGCTCCCCGAGCAGCGGCAGCACCCACTCGATCGCGTACGACTCGCCGATGCGGCCGCCGATCAGGATGGGCCACACGACGCCCAGGACCGCGACCGCCATGCCCGCGCCGAGGAGCTTGCCCGCGTCGAGCGGTGCCGCCTCGGTGAGCTCGTCGCGGCCGCCCGCGAGGTAGCGCACGGCGAGCGCGATGCCGGCGACGAGACCGCCGGCGAAGCCGCCGCCCGGCTCGTTGTGCCCGACGGCGAGCAGGTAGATCGAGACGAGCATCATGATCGGGAACAGCAGGCGCGTCATCATCTCGAGCACGGGCGACGCCATGTGCTCGTCGGTGAAGGCGCCCCGCAGCCAGTTGCCCCGGCGCGTCGCAGGGTCGTCCTGGCGCAGCACGCCGAGGCCCGCGACCGGGCGGCGCACGAAGATGAGGCTCGCGACGCCCGTCGCGGCCGCGAGCAGCACCGAGACCTCGCCGAGCGTGTCCCACGCGCGGATGTCGACGAGCGTGACGTTGACGATGTTCTCGCCGTGGCCGAACTCGTACGCCCAGCGGTAGAAGCCCTCCGAGATCGGCTCCGCCGTGCGCGCCTGCAGCGCTGCGAGCGACGCGAGCGTCGCGAACGCGCCGACGAGGATCGCGAGCAGGGCTCGCGGGTAGCGAGCGGCCCGCAGCGGCCGATCGGTGAAGTACTTCGGCAGACGGCGCAGCACGAGCACGAGCACGATGAGGAAGACCGTCTCGGTCAGCACCTGCGTGAGCGCGAGGTCGGGCGCGCCGTGGAGCAGGAAGAGCAGGCCGACGCCGTAGCCGACGACGGAGACGAGCATGAAGGCCTTGAGCCGGCCGCGCGCGGTCGTGACGAGCACCGCCGCGATCGAGATGAGCGCAGCCGCGCCGACCTGGCCGACGGAGTCGAAGAGCCGGAGGTCGCCCGAGACGAGGCCCGCCGTGACGAGCGCGCCGCCTGGCAGCGCGACCACGACGAGCAGGATCGTCGTGAGGTGCAGCGGGAGCGAACCCGTCTGGATGCGCCCGGTCACCTCGACCGCGAGCCGGTCGAGCCCGCGCATCCCGGCGTGGTAGCCCCGCTCGAAGATGTCCTGCCCGTGCGGAGCGCGCCGGGCGCTGCCGACCCGCAGGTGGATGACGGTGCCGAGCGCCCACGCCGCCATCGACGCCGCGAGCGCTGGGGTGAAGCCGTGCCAGAGCGCGAGGAGCGGCGCGGGCTCGCCCGCGGGGACGGTCGACACGTGCGGGCGGAGCAGCTCCGTGATGAGGTCGCCCGCGAACCCGAGCAGCAGTCCCGCCGCGGCGAGGATGACGGGCGCGACCGCGAGCGCCCCCGTGCGCCGCTTGACCTCGACGGTCTGCGGCCCGAAGAACGTGCCCATGATGAGGCGCAGCGAGTACGTCACGGTGATCGCCGCGCCGAGCGCGATGGCGACGAAGGCGAGCCAGCCGAGCGCGACGAGCTCCTCGCTCGTACCGGCGATCGCCGCGTCGAGCGCCGCTTCCTTCGCGAGGAAGCCGAGCGCCGGCGGGAGCCCCGCCATCGACGCGGCGGCGAGGATCGCGGCCCCGGTGACGATCGGCATCCGCCGCGCGAGCCCGCCGAGCTCGCGCAGGTCCCTCGTGCCGGTCGCGCGGTCGACGGCGCCGACGACCATGAACAGGCCCGCCTTGAAGATCGCGTGGGCGACGAGCAGCGTGAGTCCCGCCTGCATCGCACCTTGCGTGCCGATGCCGATGACCGTCATGAGCAGCCCGAGCTGGCTCACGGTGCCGTGCGCGAGCAGCACCTTGATGTCGAGCTGCCGCATCGCGCGCACCGCGCCGAGCAGCATCGTCACGATGCCGAGCCCGACGAGCGTCCAGCGCCACCACGGCAGGTCGACGAACGCCGGCGTGAACGCGGCCATGAGGAAGATGCCGGCCTTCACCATCGCGGCGGCGTGCAGGAACGCCGAGACGGGCGTCGGCGCCGCCATCGCGCCCGGCAGCCAGTACTGGAAGGGCACGATCGCCGACTTCGAGAGCGCGCCGACGACGAGGCAGCCGGCGGCCCACGCGGCGGCCGCCGAGCGGGGCGGGTCGGCGACGATCGCGCTGAGCGAGTACGTGCCGGTCTTCGCCTCGAGCAGCAGGATGCCGACGAGCATCGTGAGCCCGCCGATCGTCGTGACGACGAGCGCCGTCTGCGCCGCTCGGCGGTTGCTCGCCGAGCGGTGGTTGAGGCCGACGAGCAGGTAGCTGAACAGCGTCGTGAGCTCCCAGCCGACCGTGAGCACGATGAGGTCGTCCGAGAGCACGAGCAGGAGCATCGAGGCGGCGAACCCCGTGAGGAGCCCCACGGTGCGGGCCGCGAGCGTCTTGGAGTCGAAGTACCACGCGCAGTAGACGAAGATGAGGCCGCCCACGCCGAGCACGACCATCGAGAGCAGCCACTGGAGCGCGCCGAGCCGCAGGTCGATCGCGATGCCGAGCGACGGCATCCACTCGATCCGCTCCTGCAGCACCTGCCCGGCAGCGACGAGCGGCGCCTGCAGGCCGAACCACACGGCGGCCGCGAGGCTCGCCGCGGCGGGCAGCAGGAAGACGAACCGCCCCAAGCGGCCGCTGAGCGCGCTGGAGACGACTCCGAGGACGGCGAGCGTCGTCACAGTCAGCAGCACGTGGTGGAGTCCCTCTCGAGCTCGGGCAGGGGCTGTGTCAACCCTACCGGCGCGGCGGGCCTCCGACGCGCGTGGGTCGCTCGATCTACCGTGGAAGGATGCGCCTCCTGCACACCTCCGACTGGCACGTCGGCCGCACGTTCCACGGCGCCGACACGCTCGAGGCGCTCGAGGATGCGCTCGGCGCGCTCGCGAGGGTCGTGCGGGAGCGCGCGGTCGACGTCGTGCTCGTCGCGGGCGACGTCTTCGACTCGGCGATGCCCGCCGGCCGGCACGTCGAGGCGCTCTCGCGGTCGCTCGCCGCGATCCGGGAGGCGGGTGCCGAGATCGTCCTCTCGAGCGGCAACCACGACTCCCCCGCGCGGCTCGGCGCGAACGCCGCGTTCGCGCGAGCGGGTGGGCTGCACCTCAGCACCGCGGCGCTCGACCCCGCGTCGTGGCGCATCGAGCTCGCCGACGAGCACGGGCCGGTGGCCGTCTTCGCCGTCCCCTACCTCGAGCCGGTCGCGCTCCGGGCGGCGCTGCCGGGAGCGGGCATCGCGACGCAGGCCGACGCGATGCGCTGGGCGATGGATGCCGTGCGCGCGTCGCTCTCGGACGCCCCGGCGCGCGCGGTCGTGCTCGCGCACTGCTTCGCGGCCGGCATCGCCGACGACGCCGCGCGAGTCGACGAGGCGGTGCGGCTCGACGACGCGCCGCGCGACATCACCGCCGGCGGGCTCGACGTCGTGCCGGCGTCGGTCTTCGACGGCGTCGACTACGTCGCGCTCGGCCACCTGCACTCGCGGCAGGAGCTCTCGCCCTCGGTGCGCTACTCCGGCGCGCCGCTCCACTACTCGTTCCGCGAGCGCTCGCCCGAGCGCGGCGGCTGGCTCGTCGAGCTCGACGCCGAGGGGCTCGCGGCGGTCGAGTGGGTGGGTCTCCCCGTGCCTCGCGCGCTCACGACCGTCGAGGGCGAGCTCGCGGCGCTGCTCGCGGACGCGTCGCTCGACGGCACGGAGGACGACTGGTTGCGCGTGCGGCTCACCGACCGCGTGCGGCCGCTCGACGCGATGCGCCGGCTGCAGGAGCGCTGGCCGCACGCGGCCGAGGTCTCGTGGATCGGCGGCGCGAGCGCGCCCCAGCGGCAGCTGCGCGAGCGGCTCGCGCGGCGGAGCGAGGCCGAGGTCGTCGACGACTTCCTCGCCCACGTCCGCGCGGGCGCGTCGGCCACCGACGCGGAGGCGGCGCTCGTGCGCGAGCTGCTCGCGCGCGCGGCGGCCGACGCGGTCACCAGCGCCGCCGACCCACAGCCCGCCTTCGCCCACCGACAGCCCGCAGCACAGCTCGAGGTTCACGCCGCGGCGCCTGCCCTCGCAGA
>NZ_JAGEKO010000003.1:0-95168 GCF_017565345.1 Agrococcus sp. TF02-05
TGAGTGGTACCGATCGGTCGCTCGACCGGGGCGGCAGGCGGCGAATCGGTACCACCCGGCGCGGCCTCCGGGGCGGCGGTGGTACCGATGTGTCGCTCGGCGGGGGCGGCAGGCGGCGAATCGGTACCACCCGGCGCGGCCTCCGGGGCGGCGGTGGTACCGATGTGTCGCTCGGCGGGGGCGGCAGGCGACGAATCGGTACCACCCAGCGAAGCGGGCTCGGCGGTCGGCTGCTCGACGGGCGCCGCGACGGCCGCGGCCGCACCGGCCGCAGGCGGCCACGGCTCTCCGCCGGCGACGCGCGGCAGGCCGCGCCGGATCGCGCCGGGCGGGGTCGGCTGCGCGGCAGCGGGAGCGGGAGCGGGAGCCGCGGCCTCTGGCTGCTCGACCGGCACCGCCTCGACGGCGGTCGCCGCGTCGTCGCGCGGCTGCGGCGGCGCGTCGGCCGCGATCGGCGCAGCGGCCGTCGCGCCGGCCGGCACGTCGGCCGCGGCGACGGCCGACGCCGGCGGCCACGGCTCGCCGCCGGGCACGCGCGGGAGCCCGCGACGCACCGCCACCGCTCGCTCCATCGTCAGCCCTTCCGCGCCTCGAGCGCCGCGGTGAGCTGCGGCACGATCGTGAACAGGTCGCCCACGACGCCGAGGTCGGCGATCTCGAAGATCGGCGCCGACGCATCCCGGTCGATCGCGACGATCGTCTTGGCCGTCTGCATGCCGGCGCGGTGCTGGATGGCGCCGGAGATGCCGACCGCGAGGTAGAGGTCGGGCGAGACCGACGTGCCGGTCTGCCCGACCTGCGCGCTCGGCTCGACGTAGCCGGCGTCGACGGCGGCGCGCGAGGCGCCGACCGCGGCGCCGAGCGTGTCGGCGAGCTGCTCGATGAGCTCGAACTGCTCCTTCGAGCCGAGCCCGCGACCGCCCGAGACGATGCGCTTCGCCGTGCGGAGGTCGGGTCGCGTCGAGACCTGCGCGATGGGCTCGAAGCTCTCGATCGTCGCGGCGCGCCGACCGGATGCCGTGACCTCGAGCGGCTGGACGTCGGCCGTGACGGCCTCAGCGCGGTCGTCGATCGAGCCGAGCCGCATCGTCGCGATGAGCGGTCCGTAGGTTGCGGCCGACTCGACGTCGTACGCGCCGCCGTAGACCGAGTGGCGCACGACGACGCCCTGCTCGTCGCGCGCGACGCCGACGATGTCGGCGGCGATCGGCGCGCGCAGGCGCGCCGCGAGCCGGCCGGCGGCCTCGCGGCCCTCGACCGTCGCGGGCACGAGCACGAGCTCTGGCTGCACGAGCCGCGCGGCCGCCTCGAACGCGTCGGCCGCCGGCGCGCCGAGCTCGGCGCCCTCGACGACGGCCGTGTGCACGCGCGCCGCGCCGAACGACGCGGCCTGCTCGGCGAGGCCGGGCAACGCATCCGCAGGTCCGGTCACGACCGCGATGGGTGTGCCGATCGAGGCGGCGGCGCCGATGGCCTCGGCGGTACCGGCGATGAGCCCGCCCGCGGGAGCGGCGGGCAGGAGCACGAGGATGGGGTTCACGCGAGCCTCCGCTCGGCCAGGAAGGCCGCGATGCGCTCGCCCGCGTCGCCCTCGTCGGTGATGATGGTGCCCGCCGAGCGCGGCGGCCGCTCGGCGACCGAGGTCATGATCGAGCGCGGCGCGGCCGTCTCGTCGAGCGCCGCGCCGACCTCGTCGAGCGGCAGGTCGTCGAGCGTGAGCTGCTCGACCGGCTTCTTCTTGGCGTTCATGATGCCCCGCAGCGCCGGGAAGCGCGGGTCGGGCAGCGCCTCGGTCACCGAGACGACGGCCGGCAGCGCCGCCTGGACGACCATCGTCCCGCCGTCGGTCGCGCGCGTGCCGCGCACCGCATCCGCCGTGATCTCGAGCGACTCGAGCCGCGTGATGCCGGGCGCGTCGAGCATCTCGGCGAGCATCGCGGCCATCACGCCGCCCGTGCCGTCGGTGGATGCGTCGCCCGTGATGACGAGGTCGAAGCCCGTCTTGCGCAGGGCCGCGGCGAGCACCTCGGCGGTGCGCACGTAGTCGGCGCCCGCGAGCCGCTCGTCGGCGACGTGCACGGCGGAGGCGGCGCCCATCGCGAGCCCCTTGCGGAGCGCGGACTGCGACTCGGTCGGCGCCATCGACAGCACGACGACCTCGGCGTCGCCTGCCTGCTCGGCGTGCTGCAGCGCGGCCTCGAGGGCGCGCTCGCCGATCTCGTCGATGACCGTCTCGCTCGCCGCGCGATCGGCAAGACCGGTCTCGAGGTCGAGCACGCGCTGCCCGTACGTGTCGGGGACGGGCTTCAAGAGCACGACGATCTTCATCGAGCGGTTCCCTTCATGGTGGGGTGCTGAGGCAACGGTACGGTGATCGAGGAGGAGGAGCCGATGCCGCACAGGCCGATGCCGATGGATCCGATCGCCGAGGCCCGCCGCCAGTGGATCGAGCACGGCTGGACGGATGCCGTCCCGGGCATGACGCTCGTGACCTCCGTGAACCGCGCGCAGCAGCTGCTCGTCGCGCCGGTCGAAGCGACCCTGCGCCCCTTCTCGCTGTCGTTCGCGCGCTTCGAGGTGCTGCGGCTGCTCGCGTTCACGCGCGACGGCCGGCTGCCGATGAAGTCGGCCGTCAAGCGCCTGCAGGTGCACTCGACGAGCGTGACGAGCACGGTCGACCGGCTCGTGCGCGACGGGCTCGTGATGCGCGAGCAGCACCCGACCGACGGTCGGGCGACGGTGCTGGCGATCACGGATGCGGGGCGCGAGCTCGTCGAGCGGGCGACGGTCGCGCTCAACGAGCGGGCCTTCACGGGGCTCGACATCGACGAGGACGACGCGGCGGAGCTCGTGCGGCTCATCGCGCGGATGCGGAAGCGCGCGGGCGACTTCGAGGACCCGCGGCCGGTGGCGGAGCCGCTGTGAGCACGCCACCGGGACCCGTTCTGCCTAGCGGGACCCGGTGCACCGGGTCCGGTTCGGTCGAAGGGGTCCGCGGAGCGGCTCGGGAGCAGCTCAGCGGTGCTGGAACCTCGGCTCGCGCTTCTCACTGAACGCCGCCATCCCTTCCTTCTGGTCGGCCGTGTCGAACAGGCCGGTGAAGCGCTCGGCCTCGATGGCGAGCCCCTCGGCGAGCGGCACCTCGAGCGCCGCATCCATCGCCGCCTTCGCGGCGCGGAGCGCCGGCAGCGACTTCGCCGCGATGCCGGAGGCGACCTTCCCCGCCTCCTCGAGCAGCGCATCCGCCGCGACGACGCGCGAGACGAGCCCGATGCGCTCGGCCTCCTCGGCGCCCACCCGCCGCCCGGTGAGGATGATCTCGGCCGCCTTGGGGTAGCCGACGGCGCGCACGAGGCGCTGCGTTCCGCCGATGCCCGGGATCACGCCGAGGCCGACCTCGGGCAGGCCGAACGTCGCGGTGTCGGCGGCGAGGATGATGTCACACATGAGCGCGAGCTCGCAGCCGCCGCCGAGCGCGTAGCCCGACACCGCCGCGATGACGGGCTTCTCGACGGCCGCGAACTCGAGCCACGCGTCGAAGTGGCCGTCGGCGCGCATCTCGGCGGTCGACTTGCCCGCCATCTCCTTGATGTCGGCGCCGGCGGCGAAGGCGCGCTCCGAGCCGGTCACGACGATCGCGCCCACGCCGTCGTCGGCGTCGAGCTCCTTCGCGACCGCGACGACCTCGCGCATGAGCTGCGCGTTGAGCGCGTTGAGCGCCTCGGGCCGGTCGAGGTGGATCCAGGCGACGCGGTCCTGCCGCTCGACGCGGATGGTCTCGTGCTCAGTCATGCGTGCTCCTCGAGCGCTCGGTGACGGCGGGCAGCTGCAGGTCGCCCTCCGGCGGCGCTGCGAAGCTCGCCTCCACCATGGCAGGCGTCACGTCCGCGAGCGAGGAGGGACGCCACTGCGGCGCGCGATCCTTGTCGATGATCTGGGCGCGCACCCCCTCGGCGAAGTCGGGCTGCAGGGTCGTCGCGCGCGAGACGCGGTACTCCTCCGCGAGCGCGGCCTCGAGGCTCGGCAGCTCGCGCGCGCGGCGCAGCGCCGCGAGCGTCACGGTCACGGCGAAGGGCGAGCGCTTGCGGATCGTGGCCCCGATCGCCTGCCCCTCGGGGCCGGATGCGTCGAGCCGCTCGAGCAGGGCCGTCACGTCGCCGCCGGCGAGCGCCTCGTCGAGCATCGCCCGCTCGCCCTCGAGCCGGCCCTCCGGCGCCTCGGTCGCGAACCGGCCGATCGCCTCGTCGGGCTCGGCGGTCTCGAGCGCCGCGAGGAGCGCGGGGAGCCGATCCTCCGGCACGTAGGTGTCGGCGAGGCCGAGGAGGATCGCGTCGGCGGCGCCGAAGTGATCGCCCGTGAGGGCGGCGCGCGTGCCGAGCTCGCCCGGCTCGCGAGTCAGCAGCCACGTCGCGCCCACGTCGGGCACGAAGCCGATCGTCACCTCGGGGAAGCCGATGCGCGTCGAGTCGGTGACCACGCGGTGGCTCGCGTGCCCCGACAGGCCGACGCCGCCGCCGAGCACTATGCCGTGCTGGATCGCGACGACGGGCTTCGGGTAGCGGGCGATCGCGGCGTTGAGCGCGTACTCGTCGCGCCAGAAGCGGCCGGCGCCCTCGCCGCCCGTCGCGCGGATGTCGTCGACGAGCGAGACGACGTCGCCGCCCGCGCAGAGCGCCCGCCCCGCGCCCGTGATCGCCACGCGCTCGACGCGCGGGTCGTCCGCCCACTGCCGCAGCGCATCCGCGATCTCGAGCACCATGTCGTGCGTGAGCGCGTTGAGCGCCGCCTGCCGGTCGAGCTCGACGACGCCGAGCGCGCCGCGCACCTCGGTGCGGACGTGCTCGCTCGCGACGCCGCCCGTCATCGGGCACCCAGGAGCGAGCGGCCGACGATCATGCGCATCATCTCGTTCGTGCCCTCGAGGATGCGGTGCACGCGCAGGTCGCGCATGACGCGCTCGATGCCGTACTCGTGCAGGTAGCCGTAGCCGCCGTGCAGCTGCAGCGCCTCGTCGGCGACCTTGAACGCCGCGTCGGTCGCGAATCGCTTCGCCATCGCGCACGCGGCGGGGGCGTCGGGCGCCTTCGCGTCGAGCTTCGCCGCCGCTTGCAGGAGCAGCGCCCGCGCCGCCTGCAGCTCGGTCTCCATGTCGGCGAGCTGGAACATCACGTGCTGCCGCGTCGCGAGCGGGGCGCCGAAGGTCGAGCGGTCCTTGACGTAGGCGATCGTGCGCTCGAGCGCGAACTGCGCGCCGCCGATCGAGCACGCGGCGATGCCGAGCCGACCGCCGTTGAGGCCGCGCATCGCGATGCCGAAGCCGTCGCCCTCCTCGCCGAGCCGGTTGGCGGCCGGCACGCGCACGCCGTCGAGCACGACCTGCTTCGTCGGCTGCGCGTTCCAGCCCATCTTGTGCTCGTCGGGCCCGAACGAGAGGCCCGGCGCGTCGGCCGGCACGATGAACGCCGAGATGCCGCGCGCGCCCGGCTCGCCCGTGCGCGCCATGACGACGTAGACCGCTGAGGTGCCCGCGCCCGAGATGAACTGCTTCGTGCCGGTGAGCACGTAGTCGTCGCCGTCGCACACCGCGCTCGTCGCGAGCGCCGCGGCGTCGGAGCCCGCGCCGGGCTCGGTGAGGCAGTAGCTCGCGAGCTGCTCCATCGAGCACAGCCCCGGCAGCCACGCGCGGCGCTGCTCGTCGGTGCCGAAGGTGTCGATCATCCACGCGACCATGTTGTGGATCGAGATGTAGGCGGCGATCGCGATGTCGCCGCGCGCGAGCTCCTCGTAGATCGCGGATGCGTCGACGCGGGCGAGGCCGGATCCCCCGACGTCCTCCCGCACGACGATCGCGCCGAGGCCGAGCGAGCCCGCCTCGCGGAGCGTCTCGACGGGGAACTCGTGCTCGGCGTCGCGCTGGTTCGCGAACGGCGCGAGGCGGGCGTCGGCGAAGTCGCGCACCGCCTCGACGAGCGCCGCGCGCTCCTCCGCGCTGATCGCCGAGGTCGTCTCGGCGGGATGGGTCAGGCTGGCGGTGCTCACGGCACGACCTCCTCGTCGCATGCTTGCGCGTCCACTCAGTTCGATGGACGTCCACATATCTACCACTCGCCGCGCCCGACGCGCCACCCCGCGCTGTCTTCAACCGGACAGGCGGTGGGGCGAGGAGATATGTGTCGCGCCCCACCGGCTATCCGGTTGAAGACCTCTCAGTTGAGGTGGGCGGATGCGCTCGCTAGGTTCAGGGGCGATGGTGCCGATGGCGGCGCCGCGAAGGGTGCGCATGGACATCACCGGGCAGGTCGCCCTCGTCACCGGCGGAGCATCGGGGCTGGGCCTCGCGACCACGCGCGCGCTGCTCGCCGCAGGCGCGAAGGTCGTCGTCGCCGACCTCGGCGGCACTCCGCAAGCCCAGGCCATCGAGCAGCTCGAGGGCGCGCGCTTCGCCGCCACCGACGTGCGCGACGAGGGCGCGGTCGCCGCGGCGCTCGACGTCGCCGCCGAGCTCGGCGACCTCCGCCTCGTCGTCAACTGCGCCGGCGTCGCCGACGCCGCGAAGGTGCTCGGCAAGCGCGGCGTCTTCCCGCTCGAGACCTTCCAGCGCGTCATCGACATCAACCTCGTGGGCACGTTCAACGTCATCCGCCTCGCCACCGAGCGCATGGCCGCGCTCGAGCCGATCGGTGAGGAGCGGGGCGTGATCGTGAGCACCGCATCCGTCGCCGCCTTCGACGGCCAGATCGGGCAGGCCGCCTACTCCGCGTCGAAGGCGGGCGTCGCCGGCATGACGCTCCCGCTCGCGCGCGAGCTCGCGGCGCTGCAGATCCGCGTCATGACGATCGCGCCGGGCCTGTTCGAGACGCCGATGCTCGCGGGCCTGCCCGAGGCCGCGCAGGTCTCGCTCGGCCAGCAGGTGCCGCACCCCGCCCGGCTCGGCAAGCCCGAGGAGTACGCGCTCCTCGTCACGCAGATCGTCGCGAACCCCATGCTCAACGGCGAGACCATCCGGCTCGACGGCTCCATCCGAATGGCAGCGAGGTAGGTCACGATGCGCTCGAGCTTCTACGACGACGAGCACGACGCGTTCCGCGAGAGCGTGCGCGAGTTCACCGCCCGCCACATCGCGCCCCACTACGCGCAGTGGGAGGAGGCGGGCATGATCGGCGACGAGCTCTACCCGCTCATGGGCGAGGCGGGGCTCATCGGCATCGCCGTGCCCGAGGAGCACGGCGGCATGGGCGTCGACGACTACCGCTTCCGCATGGTCATCAGCGAGGAGTTCGCCCGCATCGGCGCCGCTTCGGTCAACGCGACGCTCGGCGTGCACGACGACATCGTGCTCCCCTACCTCATGGACCTCGGCACACCCGAGCAGCTCGAGCGCTGGCTGCCGCCGATGGCCAACGGCACCTCGATCGGCGCGATCGGCATGACCGAGCCCGGCGCGGGCAGCGACCTGCAGGGCATCCACTCGAACGCCGTGCGCGACGGCGACGACTGGATCCTCAACGGCTCGAAGACCTTCATCACGAACGGCTTCCACGCCGACAAGGTGCTCGTCTTCGCGCGCACCGACCCGGCGGCCGGCTCGCGCGGCTTCACGCTCTTCCTGGTCGAGGACGGCATGGCGGGCTTCGAGCGCGGCCGCAAGCTCAAGAAGCTCGGCCTGCACGCGCAGGACACGGCGGAGCTCTTCTTCAAGGACGTGCGCATCCCCGCCGCGAACGTCGTCGGCGAGCCGGGCCAGGGCCTCGTCTACCTCATGCAGCGGCTGCCGCGCGAGCGGCTGTCGATCGCGTGCGGTGCGCTCTCGTCGGCCGAGGCCGCCTACGACTGGGGCCGCGAGTACGTCTTCCAGCGGCAGGCGTTCGGCGGCGCGGTCGGCGACCTGCCGACGGTGCGCTTCACGCTCGCCGAGCTCGAGACCGAGCTCGACGTGACGCGCGCCTACGTCGAGCGCTGCATCCTGGCCCTCAACGAGCAGCACCTCACGACCGTCGACGCCTCGAAGGCGAAGTGGTGGGCGACCGAGCTCGAGCAGCGCGTCATCACGCGCAGCCTGCAGCTGCACGGCGGCTACGGCTTCATGGACGAGTTCCCCATCTCGCGCGCGTTCCGCGACTCGCGCGTGCAGACGATCTACGGCGGCACGACCGAGATCATGAAGGAGATCATCGCGCGCGACATCGCGAAGCGCTCGAAGGCGTGAGCGATGCAGCGGCGGCGGAGGGGATGACGGATGCGTGAGGCAGTGATCGTCGACGCGGTGCGCACCGCGTCGGGCAAGGGCAAGCCGGGCGGCGCGCTGCACGGCGTGCACCCGGTCGACCTGCTCGCGAGCGTGCTCGAGCAGCTCGTCGCGCGCACGGGCATCGACCCCGCGATCGTCGACGACGTCATCGGCGGCTGCGTGCAGCAGGTCGGCGAGCAGTCGGGCAACGTGACGCGCAACGCCCTGCTCGCCGCCGGCTTCCCCGAGCACGTGCCCGGCACATCCATCGACCGGCAGTGCGGCTCGAGCCAGCAGGCCGCGACGTTCGCGGCGCAGGCGATCATGGCCGGCTCGCAGGACGTCGTGATCGCGTGCGGCGTCGAGTCGATGAGCCGGCTGCCGCTCGGCACCGCCGCGATCGAGCGCGACATCCACGGCGCCAGGCTCGCCGAGCGCTACCCCGACGGGCTCGTGCACCAGGGCATCTCGGCCGAGCTCATCGCCGCGAAGTGGGGCTTCAGCCGCGCCGAGCTCGACGACCTCGCCGCCCGCTCGCACGAGCTCGCGGCGGCGGCCGCGGCCGATGGCCGCTTCGACGGGGAGGTCGTGCCGATCGCGACCCCGGCGGGCGAGCACGTGCGCGACGAGACCGTGCGTGCCTCGACGACGCGCGAGGGGCTCGCCGAGCTCAAGCCCTCGTTCGAGCACCCGCGCTACGCGGAGCGCTTCCCTCAGATCGAGTGGAGCATCACGCCCGGCAACTCCTCGCCGCTCACCGACGGCGCCTCGGCGGCGCTCATCATGTCGCGCGAGAAGGCGGATGCGCTGGGCCTCCGACCGCGCGCCCGCTTCGTCGCGTTCTCGGTCGTGGGCGACGACCCGATCATGATGCTCACCGGCCCGATCCCGGCGACGGCGAAGGTGCTCGACCGGGCCGGGATGCGCATCGACGAGATCGACGCGTTCGAGGTGAACGAGGCGTTCGCGTCGGTGCCGCTCGCGTGGCTGCGCGAGACCGGCGCCGACCTCGAGCGCCTCAACCCGCGCGGCGGCGCGATCGCGCTCGGCCACGCGCTCGGCTCATCCGGCACGCGGCTGCTCGCGACGCTCGTCAACGAGCTCGAGCACAGCGGCGGCCGCTACGGCCTGCAGACGATGTGCGAGGGCGCGGGGATGGCGAACGCGACGATCATCGAGCGCCTCGACTGACCCGCTCGTCGAGCAGCGCGCGCCCCCGCTCGTCGAGTAGCGCGCGCAGCCCGCGTATCGAGACGGAGCAGACCGGTCTCGATACGCCGCCTCCGGCGGCTACTCGACCGACGGTGCGGCGAGCGCCTGCTCCACCTGCGGCCGCAGCTCGTCGGGCGTCGTCGTCGGGGCGAAGCGCTCGATCACGCGGCCGTCGCGCCCGACCAGGAACTTGGTGAAGTTCCACTTGATCGCGCCCCCGAGCATCCCCTTCTTCTCGTCCTTGAGCCACTGGAAGACGGGATGCGTCGACGGGCCGTTGACCTCGATCGGTGCGAACATCGGGAAGCTGACGCCGTAGTTCTTCTGGCACACCTCGGCGATCTGGTCGGCCGAGTCGTGCTCCTGCTTGAAGGTGTCGGAGGGGAAGCCGAGCACGACGAGGCCCTCGTCCTGCAGCTCGCGGTAGAGCTGCTCGAGCCCCTCGAACTGCGGCGCGAGCCCGCACTGGCTCGCGGTGTTGACGACGAGCACGACCTTGCCCTCGAAGTCCTTGAGGTCGACCTGCTCGCCGGTGAGGGCCTCTGCCTGGAAGTCGCTGAGCGTCGTCATGCCGCCACTCTGCCGCGCGTTGCTATGCGCGCCCCGAGAGCCGCGCACCCGCTCGCTCCCCGCAGAGTGCCGGAACTCTGCGATCTCCGGGCCTCAGGACGGCAGAGTGCGGGAACTCTGCGACCCGGCCGGCTCAGGCGGGCGGGGTGGCGGATGCGGTGGGCGGGGCTGGTGCGTCGAGGCGCCGGCCTGACCACGCGGCCAAGGCCGCGACCAGCACCCCGGCGGCAGCGACCGCGACGAGCCAGCGGAAGTCGACGACCGTCAGCAGCGCGCTGCCGAGCGCGAGCATGAGCATCTGCGGCACGTTGATCGAGACGTTGAGCGCCGCCGACGTGCGGCCCTGCAGCCGCGGCGGCGTGAGCCGCATGCGCAGCGTGACGACGCCGACGATGATCCACGGCACGCCGAAGCCGATGAGGGCCTGCGCGCCGCCCATCGCGCCCCAGCGCATCCACGCCTCCGCGAGCGGCCACTGCACCGCGACGAACGCGACGACCGTGCCGAGCCCGAGGAGCGCGAGCCCCGCCGCGACGAGCCGTCGCTCGCCGAGCCGCCGCAGCACCGCCGCCGAGCACAGGCCGCCGAGCAGCGCGCCGACGCCCTGGATCGCCTGCGCGGGACCGAGCGCAGCCGGCCCCTCCTGCAGGCCGTGCTCGACGAGCGGGAAGATCGTCGCGTTCAGGAGCCCCGTGATGCCGAAGCCGAGCGCTGTCGCGATCGTCAGCAGCCGCAGCAGCGGGTCGGCGAGCAGCGCGCGGAAGCCGCCAGAGAGCTCGTGCCAGTAGGTCTCGCCCTCGAGGCGCGGCTCGGGCTCCGACTCCCGGATGCGGATCGTCGTGAGCAGCACCGCCATCGTGAGGAAGCCGGCGGCGGCGAGCACGACGACCGCGGCGGGTCCGGCGGCGACGTAGAGCGCGGCCCCGAGCGCGGGGCTCACGATGCGCATGCCGTTGTCGATCGAGGTGAAGATGCCGTTGGCGCCCGCGAGCTCCTCGTCGGGCAGCAGGTCGCGCAGGAGCCCCGATTGCGCCGCGGCGGTCAGGTAGGCGGCGAGCCCGTAGCCGAAGGTCACGGCGTAGATGAGCCAGACCTGCTCGGCGCCCTGCACGAGCAGGAGCGTCAGCACGACGGCGGCGGTGCCGAGGTTCGTGCCGATGAGGAGCGGCCGGCGGTGCACGCGGTCGGCGAGCTGGCCGGCGAACGGCGCGAGCAGCGCCGGCAGGCCGATGAAGAGGAACACGAGCGCGCCCGCGGCATCGGAGCCGGTGAGCTCGCGCACCCAGATGGCGAGCACGAGGTAGAGGGCGCTGTCGCCGAGGTTCGTCGCGACCCAGCCGACCATGAGGCGGCGGTAGGCGGGGCGCCGAATGGGCGACGGCGGCTTGCGGGCGGCGGGGGCGGATGCGGTGGTCGTCATCGCGGGGCTCCTTGGGGGCGGGCGCGCGCCATCGCGCGCCGGAGAGGCGTCTCGATACGGCCCTTCGGGCCTCCTCGACGAACGGGAGGTGCGGACCTGCTCGACGAACGGGAGGTGCGCGCCTGCTCGACGGACGTGGGGTGGCGTGGACTGCTCGACGGGAGCGCGCCGCTACGGCGTCGGCTCGCCGTCGAGGTCGGGGTTGAGGGTGGCGAAGAAGTGGGCTTTGCGGCTGCCGGAGGGCCGGGTCGCCGGGTCGGCCTCGCGGCCGTGGAACCGCTCCGTGACCTTCGCGATCGCCTCGGCGAGCTCCTTGAGCTCTGCCGGCGTCGCCCAGAAGGTCGAGAGGTTGACGGTCGTCCCTTCGATCCACTCCCCCTCGGCACCGTGCTTCGTGAAGAAGTCGACGACGCGCGCGGCCTCGTGCTGCACGTAGAGCGCGCCGATGGTCGCGGACGTGCGGATCGATGCGGGGTCGGCCGGGTCGGGCCGGAGGTCGCGACTGCGGTGCACGGCGCGCCAGGGCTTCGACGTGCCCTGCGCCTCGCAGCGCTCGATGAAGCCGACCTTCGCGAGCGTGCGCAGGTGGAACGAGCAGTTCGAGGGGCTCTCGCCCACGCGCTCCGCGATCTGGGTCGCGGTCGCCTCGCCGAGCTCGTCGATCACAGAGAGGATCTCGACGCGCAGGGGGTGCGCGAGCGCCCGCAGCAGCGCGGGGTCGCTCGAGCGGAGGTCGGGCATGTCCGCCTTCCGCCGGGCGGCCTGCTCGGCCGCTCCCTGCACGTCGGTCTCCTCAGCCACGATCAGATCCAACCACGCTGGCTCATGGCCTGGGCGCGGATGCGCTCGAAGCGGCGCTGCGCGCGCTCGGCCTCGAGGCCTGCGCGGTGCCGCTCCTCGACGCGCACGCCGATGCGGTGGCGGATGCGTTCGGTGCGTCCCATGGGATTCCCTCCTCGGTCGGTGTCGGCGGTGCGATGGCTTCGGGTGCCGACATCCGAAAGACTACTTTCAAAGGGATCGCTTCGCAAGAGTTCTTTCGAAAAGGTTGCTTCGGCGTGTCGCGGGGCATGGAGAAGGCCCTCGCCGAGCGGGCGAGGGCCTTCGGGCGCTGCGCGTCAGCGCATCGAGACGAGGATCTTGACCTCGTGCTCCTTGTTGTCGATGAGCTGCCGGAACCCCTGCTCGACGATGTCGTCGACGACGATGCGCCCGGTGATGAAGGGCGCGAGGTCGACCGCGCCGCTGCGCGCGAGCTCGATCGCCTCGCCGTGGTCGTTCGCGTAGCCGATCGACGCGCCCATGACGCGATCCTGCATCGTGAGGCCCGCGGTGATGTCGAGCTCGTAGGGCTTCGTGTGGATCGCGACGATCTCGAGCCGGCCACCGGGGCCGAGCACGTCGAGCAGCTGCGTCACGACGACACCCACACCCGCCGCGTCGAACGCGACGTCGGCACCGGCACCCTCGGTCTCGGTGCGCACGACCTCGGCGAGGTCCTGCTTCGCGGGGTCGACCACGACATCCGCGACCCCCGTGTCGCGCGCCTTCTCGCGGCGCGCGGTCGACATCTCGGAGACGATGACGCGGAGGCCCCTCGCCTTGAGCACCGCGGCGAGGAGCAGGCCGATCGGGCCCGCGCCGCCGACGACGGCCGTCTGGCCCTCCTCGGCGCCCGCGTGCTTCACGGCATGCAGCGCGACGGCGAGCGGCTCGATGAGCGCGGCCTGGTCGAGCGGCAGGTCGCCGACGGGGTGCACCCACCGGCGGTCGACGACGATGCGCTCGCTGAGCCCGCCGCCGAGGCCCGAGATGCCGATGAAGCCCATCTGCTCGCACAGGTTGTACTTGCCCGCCACGCACGCCGGGCACGTGCCGTCGACCATGAGCGGCTCGACGACGACGCGATCGCCGACCTCGAGGCCGTCGACGCCCTCGCCGAGCTCTTCGACGACGCCCGAGAACTCGTGGCCCATGACCACCGGCAGCGTCTCCTTCGAGAGCGGATGCGGCTGGTCGGCCGAGGGCGCGGGCGGGATGGGACCGTCGTGGTACAGGTGCAGGTCGCTGCCGCAGATGCCGTTGAACGCGGGCGCGATCTTGACGGTGCCGGGGCGCGTCTCCGGCTCGTCCACCTCCTCGACCCGGATGTCTTCCTTGCCGTAGTACATCGCTGCCTTCATGGTGCGACTCCCTTCGTCGATGGAGCCTCCACCATGGCGCGCGCGCATCCGAGCGCGCTGGACGCACCTCAGCCCGCGGCGACGAGCTCCTCGCGGCGCAGCTCGATCCACGGGCCAGCGGGGTTGATGACGATCGAGGCGAACGGCCCCTGCTGCAGCTGCTCGAGCACGTGGGTCGTGGTGGTCGTGACGATGCCGTCCTCCGGGTCGCGCGCTAGGATCTCGGGCGCGGAGGTGAAGGCGAGCAGCGCCATGCTCCCGTCGTCGCGGCGCGTCACGCGCAGCTGCGGCGGCTCGTCGTCACCCTGCCCCTCGGCGCGCTGACCGGCGAGCAGCAGCGGCCCCTCGGCGACGAGCGCGGTGATCGCCTCGGCGCGCGGCGCCGTCCCGGCATCGACCGCGGCGATCGCGGCGCTCAGCCGGTCGTTGCGCGGGTGCCGCAGCGCGAAGTCGATGTCGGCGGCCGAGAGCGCCGCGGTCTTCTCGGCGGGGTCGATGTAGAGCCACGCCGCGCCCTGGCGCCGCGCGAGCTCGAGCACCGCGGCCGCGGGCTGGCCGATCGACTGGTAGCGCGTGCCCTCCGGGTGGATCCGCGCGATCTCGTCGTTGCTCGTGAAGGCGAGCAGGGCCCGCTGCCCGTCAGGGCCCACGCGCTGGTTGATGCGCAGCTTCGATCCCGTGTGCAGCCGGCCCTCCGAGATGTTGAGCTCGGAGCCCGTCACGTCGAGCAGCAGCTCCCCCGTGAGGCATGCCCGCAGCACGTCGAGCATCGTCTCGTGCTTCGGCTCGGCGGCGAAGGCCGCCGCCGCGCGCCGCACCCGGTCGTTGTCCACGAGCTCTGCCATGCGCCCACGCTACCGACGACGCGCCCTCCTCGGCCGAGAATCTGCAGAAGACGCACACTTCACTCTTGACTTATATAAGCGACGGTGCAACAGTGCTCGCATGCATGCGCTCGACGTCCTCGGCGACCCGGTGCGGCGACGCATCCTCGAGCTGCTCGCCGACGGCGAGTCGAGCGCGGGCGAGCTCGCGCAGGCGATCGGCGAGGAGTTCGGCATCAGCCAGCCGGCGGTGAGCCAGCACTTGCGGGTGCTGCGCGAGCACGGCTTCGCGAGCGTGCGGCCCGAGGGGCGACGGCGCCTCTACGCGGTCGATGCGGCCGGTCCGCGCGAGGCGAGCGAGTGGCTCAGCGCGTTCGACCGCTACTGGGCGCCGCGGCTCGCGGCGCTCGACACCGAGCTCGCGCGGGGGCGCCGGCAGCGGCGGCTCGACGCGGAGCGCGACACAAGTGAGGGATGACCATGGTGGATGTGCAGGCGCAGCTCGGCGCGGTCGAGCGCACGGTGGGGAGCACGGAGGTCGACGGCGCGCCCGCGCGCGTGCAGTCGCTCGCGCAGCGCTACCCCTCCCCGATCGACGACGTGTGGAGCGCCGTGACGGATCCCGCGCGGATCGCGCGGTGGTTCTTGCCGGTCTCGGGGGACCTGCGGCTCGGCGGCCGCTACCAGACCGAGGGCAACGCGGGCGGCGAGATCCTCGAGTGCGATCCGCCCGCCGGCGACCGCGCGCGCTACCGCGTGACGTGGGAGTTCGGCGGCGGGATGTCGTGGCTCGAGGTGCGGCTGACGGGCGAGGGCGACTCGACCCGCTTCGAGCTCGAGCACGTCGCGCGCGAGGCGGACGTGCCGGCGGAGATGTGGGAGACCTTCGGCCCGGGCGCCACCGGCGTCGGCTGGGACGGCGGACTCCTCGGGCTCGCGCTGCACCTCTCCGCGCCCGACACGGCGATGACGCCCGAGCAGGGGCAGGCGTGGGCGCTGAGCGACGAGGGCATGGCCTTCAACCGCGGCGCGGCCGACGCGTGGGCCGAGGCGTCGATCCTCGCCGGCACCGACCGCGAGACCGCGCGTCGGCAAGCCGCCGCGACCTTCGGCTTCTACGCCGGCGAGCCGGGCACGAGCGGCGAGGGCGCCGATCCGACGGGCGGCGACCCGGCGCACGCGGCGGGCTGACGCTCGCCCCGACGCGCGGAGCGGCCGAGCCGGCGCGGTGCCGGCTCGGCCGCTGTCGTGCTCGGCGCTACGCCGACTCGGGCGCCGAGGGGTGCCCCGGCGCGAGGAGCGGACCGGCCTGCCCCTTCGAGGCCATCGCCGAGCCGGCCGCCTGGCCCTGCGCGGTCGCGTTCACGATCGCCTGCAGGTCGATGCCGGTCGCGTCCTTCATCATCTGCGTCATCGAGGCCATGTTGCCGACCATGTCGCCCGTGAGCTTGCCGGTGCCGTCGGCCGAGACGACCGTGATCTGCGACGACGCGTAGGCCTTGCCGAACGCATCCGCCACCTGGGGCATGACCTTCAGTAGCTCCTGCGCGAGCACGACCTGCGCGTTCTCGGTGAGCGCCTTCGCGCGCGCCTCGATCGCCTGCGCCTCGGCGAGGCCCTTCGCGCCGATCGACTCGGCTTCGGCGCGGCCGCGCGCGGCGGTCGCGACGCCCTCGGCCTCGCCCTCGGCCTTCGCGGCCTCGGCCGCTGCGATGCGCGCGGTGCGCTGCGCGGCGCCGCGCGCCTCGGTGACGGCCGCTTCGGCGTTGCCCTCCGCCTTCACGGCCTCGGCGCGCGCCTCGCGCGCTGCCCGCTCGGCGTTCGCCTCGGTGGCCTTCGCCTTCGCGTTCGCCTCGGCGGTGACCTGGATGCGGTAGGCCTCGGCGTCGGCGACCTTGCGCACCTCGGCGTTGAGCTGCTGCTCGCGCAGCTCGGCCTCGCGCTGGGCGGTGATCTCCTCCTGCGCGACGATCGCCTGCCGCTGCACGGCCTCCTCGAGCGGCTGCGCCGCCGCGGCCTGCGCGACGGCCTTGTCGGTCTCGGCCCGCACCGCCGCCTCCTGCAGCTGCAGCACTCGGTTGGCCTCGAGGATCTGCTTCTTCGCCTCGATCGACGCCTGCTCGGCGGCCTTCTGCGCCTCGGTGTTCGCGATCGCCGCGGCGCGCTGCACGGCGGCCGACTCGGGCACGCCGAGGTTCGAGATGTAGTTCTGGTTGTCGTTGATCTCCTGGATCTGCAGCGTGTCGACGACGAGGCCCTGCTTCGTGAGGGCGTCCTCGGCGGCCTGCAGCACCGCATCCGCGAGTGCCTTGCGGTCGTGGATGATGTCGAGCACCGTCAGCTGGCCGATGATGCCGCGGAGCGAGCCCGACAGCACCTCCTGCGTCGACGACTCGATCTCCTCCTGCTGCGAGAGGAAGCGCTGGGCGGCGTTGCGGATCATCTCCTCGGTGCCGCCGACCTTGATCACGGCGACCGCCTGCGCGTGGATCGTGATGCCGTTCTTGGTCTGCGCGGTCGTGTTGAACAGCAGCCGCCGCGAGCGCAGCGAGAGCTTGAACGACTTCTGCACGAACGGCATGACGAAGACGCCGCCGCCCGTGACGACCTTCTGGCCCGAGAGGTCGGTGAAGGAGTGGCCGGATGCGTCGACGGTCGTCTTGCCCTTCCGGCCGGTGACGATGATGGCCTCGTCGGGCTCGGCGATGCGGTAGCGGCGGACGGCAGCGGCGATGAGGATCGCGATGACGACGACCGCGATGACGATCAGGATGACGACGGGACTGAGCAGATCGGGCACGGAGGCTCCCTAGGTGCGTGGTGCGTGACACTCGCACCGTACGGGGGCGCGGCGCTCGTGCTCGCACGGCGCGGCGGTCTCGTGAGAAGACCTCAGACCGCGAGGCGCGGCGGGCGGCCCGGCCGCCGCTCGCCGATGGTGTGCCGCGCTGCTAGAGCAGGCCGCGCGTGGCCTGCACCTGCGCTCGCAGTCGGTCGTGCTCGAGCAGCTGGTGCTCGGCCTCCACCGCGACCGTGTGGCGCTGGAGCCACGATGTCTTCGCCGTCCCGAAGCGCGTGCTGCG
Organism: Agrococcus sp. TF02-05; assembly: GCF_017565345.1. NCBI lineage: Bacteria > Bacillati > Actinomycetota > Actinomycetes > Micrococcales > Microbacteriaceae > Agrococcus > Agrococcus sp. TF02-05. The sequence goes on from NZ_JAGEKO010000003.1 coordinate 17,520, forward strand.
CTCGCTGCGTGCCATGGTGATGCCTCCTCGAATCGAACCCTTGGGCTCGATCCCACCACCGGCCACCCACATGGGAGAGGCGCTGCGACGCGCCGTCGCGGCGGTGCGGACGGCCCGCGAGGCCCCTACCGCACGAGCAGGATCTTGCCGCCAGGGGCGTCCGCCGACCCCATGAGCTGGTGCGCTCGGCCGGCCTCGGCGAGCGGCATCGTCGCGCCGATCACGGGGCGGATCTCGCCGGTCGAGAAGAGCGGCCAGACGTGCTCGCGCACCTGGGCCACCGCATCCGCCTTCGAGCCGCGCCCCTCGATCGGGCGCGCGCGGAGCGTCATGGCGCGGAGCGTCACCCGGCGCTGCATGAGCCGTCGCAGGTCGACCTCGGCCCTCGAGCCACCCTGCACGGCGATGATCGTGAGCGCGCCGTCGAGCGCGAGGGCGTCGAGGTTGCGGTCGAGGTAGTCGGCGCCGATGACGTCGAGCACGAGCTCGGCGCCGCGGCCCTCGGTCGCGCCGAGCACCGCCTCGACGAAGTCCTCCGAGCGGTAGTCGATCACGAGCTCGGCGCCGAGCGATCGCACGAGGTCGTGGTGGCGCGCGCTCGCGGTCGTCGCGACGCGCCAGCCGCGGGCGCGCAGCAGCAGGATCGCCATCGTGCCGATGCCGCCCGAGCCCCCGTGCACGAGCGCGAGGCCGTCGGGCGAGGACGGCGGCACGTCGCGGATCGCGGTCCAGACGGTGAGGACCGCCTCGGGGAGCGCCGCCGCCTCGTCGAGCGCGATGGCGGCAGGCACGGGCAGCACTTGCGTCGCCGGCACCGCGACCCGCTCGGCGTAGCCGCCGCCTGCGAGCAGCGCGCACACCGGCTCGCCGAGCGTGATTCCCTCCACGCCCTCGCCGAGCGCCGTGATCGTGCCCGAGCACTCGAGCCCGAGGATCTCGGAGGCGCCGGGCGGCGGCGGGTACTTGCCCGCCGCCTGCATGACGTCGGCCCGGTTGACGGCGGTCGCGACGACGTCGATGACGACCTCGCCGTGCCCCGCGACGGGATCGGGCGCATCCGCCCACTCGAGCGGCGCGCCCGCCGCGCGCTGCCGGATCGCCTTCACGTCGTCACCGCACCGCGATCGTGAGCAGCAGCACCGCGTCGGTGAGCGCATCCACCGCGTGCGTCTCGTCGGGGATGTCGACGAGGTCGCCCGCCGCGAGCTCGACCGACGCGCTCCCCCACCGCAGCCGCACGCGGCCGACGAGCACGTGCAGCGTGCCCTCGCCGTTCGCGGAGTGGTCGTCCATGCCGTTGCCCTCGGTGAGCGCGAGCACCGTCTGCCGCAGCGAGAGCCCGCGGCCCGAGCGGGTCGACCGCCCGGCGCGGCCGCTCGAGGCCTCGCGCGCGGTCGCGAGCAGCTCGTCGGCGAGGGTGGGCAGGTGCACGGCGTCCATGCCCCCAGCATGCCGGGGATCGCGCCGGGGCTCTAGCCTGGCCGCGGAGGCGGACATGGCGGATGCGGTGGGTCACGAGGGCGCGCTCGGCGCGCCTCGCGTCGTGGCCGACGGCGCAGCGCTCGCCGCGCGCACCGGCGCGGCCGACGAGCGCGGCGCGGTGTGGCGGCTCGCGGAGCCCGAGCGGCACCTCGACGCGAACGTCATCGCGCTCCCGCCGCTCGGGCGCATCGAGCCGCACGACGGGCCGGCCGAGGACGTGCTGTGGCACGTGCTCGCGGGCGCCGGCACGCTCGAGACCGACGGCGAGCCGGTCGCGCTGCGAGCGGGCGCGATCGTGTGGCTGCCGCGCGGCTCGCGGCGCGCGGTGACCGCGGGCGAGGAGGGCCTCCGCTACCTCTCGGTGCACCGGCGGAAGGGCGGCTTGGGCATCGGCGCGCGGCCCGCCGACTGACGCGCGCTCAGCCCTCGATCAAGATCGCTCGCCCGGTGCCCGCCTGGGGCGTCGGCGCGCGCTACATTCGGCTCTCGTGAGCAACGTCGCCCCCTCCGCCGTCATCCTCGTACGCTCGCGCCGGTTCCGCGTGAACCCCGCGACGGCCGCCGACAACGCCTTCCAGGCCGACCCGCCCGCGGTCGACCCCGCGGCCCTGTCGGCGCAGGCGACGCGCGAGATGGACGCGGTCGCCGACGCGCTCCGTGCGGCGGGCGTGACGGTGCACGTCTTCGACGACGACGACCCCACGCGCCCCGACAGCGTCTTCCCCAACAACTGGATCTCGACGCATCCGGGTGGCATGGTCGGCGTCTTCCCGATGTTCGCCGCGAACCGGCGGCACGAGCGCCGCGGCGACGTGCTCGAGATGCTCAAGGCGCACTACCGGGTGCAGACGATCGTCGACTACTCGGGCCTCGAGGCCGACGGCATCTTCCTCGAGGGCACGGGCGCGATGGTGATCGACCACGACTCGCGCGTCGCCTACATGGCGCGCAGCCACCGCGCCGACCAGGTCGCGCTCGAGCGCTTCTGCGCCGACTTCGCCTACGAGCCGATGGCGTTCGACGCCTTCGACTCGGGCGGCCTGCCGGTCTACCACACCAACGTGCTCGGCTGGATCGGCACCCGCATGGCGATGTTCGCGCTCGAGATGGTGCCGGATGCGTCGCGTCGTGAAGCGCTCCGCGAGCGCCTGTCGGTGCACGGTCGGCAGGTCGTCGAGCTCACCGAGGCGCAGGTCGGCGAGTTCGCGGGCAACGCGATCGAGCTGACCGGTCGGCACGCCGACGGCAGCTGGCGGCCGATCGTGGCGATGTCGGCGCGCGCGCGGCGCTCGCTGCGCGATGACCAGGTCGCCGCGATCGAGCGCTCGGCCGAGATCGTCGCGGTCGACATCCCGACGCTCGAGCTCTCGGGCGGCTCGGTGCGCTGCATGATCGCCGGCATCCACCTCGACCCGCGGCCGGGCGTGCGGCCCGGGCACGCGGCGGCGGACGACGCGCTCGCCGCCGAGGCGACCGCGCTCGGCTGAGTCTGCGGGCGCTACGCGGCGCCGGGCGCGCCCGCGGGCTCGACGGGGACGGCGGCGCCGAGCACCTCGGCGATCGTCGTGATCGTCGCGAACCTCCCCGCCAGGGCGGCGGCGGTGCGGGCGATCACCTCGTCGGCGGAGAGCTCGCCCGAGCCGTCGTGCAGGGCGAGCGGATGCGTCGCGGTCGCGTCGAGCACGACCTCGACCCGGTAGCCGAGGTCGCTCGCGAGCCGGGCGGTCGTCTCGACGCACTGCTCGGTGCGGATGCCGGCGAGCCGCACCGAGCGGATGCCGCGCCGCTCGAGCTGCTGCTCGAGGTCGGTGGTCGTGAAGGCGTTGTGCACGCGCTTGACGAGCACGGGCTCTCCGGCGGCCGGCTCGAGCCCGTCGAGCAGGCGCACCGCGCCCGACTCCGGATCGAAGGCGCCGCCCGAGCCCGGCTCGGCGTGCAGCACCCACAGCACCGGGTCGCCCACGGCTCGGGCGTGCTCGACGAGCCGGGCGACGTCGGCGGCGATGCCGGGGTTCGAGATGCGGTCCCACCGCGACTGGCGGCGGAACGATTCCTGCACGTCGATGACGATGAGGGCGGTGTTCATGCTCCGAGTGTGGGGGTCGGCGGGCCGGAGGGGCCAGCGGCGGGACTGCCGATCTCGCGCAAGATCCCGCCAGGCGGCGATCAGCGCGGTCAGCGGCGGTAGTGCGCCTGGAGGCGGCGGAGGCCCTCGTCGATCGAGACGCTCGGCGTCCAATCGAGGTCGCGGCGCGTGTCGCGCTGGTCGAACCAGTGGGCGGTCGAGAGCTGCTCGGCGAGGAAGCGCGTCATGGGCGGCTCGTCCTGCCCCGGCCGGACCGCCCACGCCCGCTCGATCGCGCTGCCCGCGGCCTTCGCGAGCGCGGCCGGCACGCTGAAGCGCGGCGGCCGCACGCCCGCGGCGAGGCAGATGCCGGCCATGAGGTCGCCGACCGCTCGGGGCTCGCCGTTCGTGATGACGTAGGCGTTGCCGTGGGCGGCGTCGGCGCGCCCCAGGGCCGCGACGATCCCGCTCGCGGCGTTGTCGACGTAGGTCGAGTCGATGAGCGCGGTGCCGCCGTCGAGCAGCGGCAGCGTGCCGCGGCGCGCGCGGTCGATGATGCGCTCGGTGAGCTGCGGGTCTCCCGGGCCCCACACGAGGTGCGGCCGCACGGCGACGACCCGCATCGAGGCGGAGTCGCGGGACAGCGCGAGCAGCTCGGCTTCCGCCTTGGTGCGCGCGTAGTCGCCGCGCGCGTGCTCGGGCGAGGCCGGCTCGGCGCCGACGCCCGCGAGCGCCGCGCCCGCGTGCGCGACCGAGGGCGACGAGACCTGCACGAAGCGCGAGACGCCCGCGCGCTCGGCGGCGTCGAGCATCGTGCGGGTGCCGTCGACGTTCACGCGGCGGAAGTCGGCCGGGTCGCCGGCGAGCGAGACCTTCGCGGCGAGGTGCACGACCCCCTCGGCGCCCTCGAGGGCGCGCGCGACGAGGGATGCGTCGGTGACGGAGCCCAGGACATCCGTCGCCTCGGGCACCTGCGACGCGCGCCGCTGCAGGGTGCGCACCTCGTGGCCGGCGGCGACGAGCTCTGCGGCGACGGCGCGGCCGAGGAAGCCGGATGCGCCGGTGACGACGACGATCACGGCGCGCTCGGCTTCTCGCCCGCGAGCACGCGCTCGGCCCAGCCCGACAGGCGGGAGCGGTCGATCTTGGAGTTGTGGCGGATGTCGGTCGGCAGCTGCGGCACCGCGAGCACGGCGGCGAGCGGCACGCGGGAGCGCTCGCGCACGGCGGCGGCGAGCTCCGGCTCGGCGAGGCCGGGGCGCGCGACGGGCGGGATGGTCTCGACGACCGCGACGGCCTGCCGCAGCCCGTGCGGGCCGACGCCGATGACGCCCGCGCGGCGCACGCCGTCGACCGACTCGGCGTCCTGCTCGGGGCCGACGGGCGCGATCGGGCCGTCGGCGGCGACGATGACATGCTGCGTGCGGCCCTCGATCCACACGCGCCCCTCGGCGTCGAGGTGGCCGAGGTCGCCGGTGCGGTGCCAGCGGGGCGCGTCCGCGTCGACGAGCGCCTCGGTGTCGCGCGCCGCCATGCGGTCGGTGAGCCAGAGGCGGTCGTAGTGGTCCTTGAGGTGCCGCGCGGCGATGACGATCTCGCCGAGCACGCCGGGCTCGGCGCTCGGCTCACCGGTCGCGAGGCCGTCGGCGTCGAGCGCGCTCACGAGCACGCGGTTGTCGCCGATGGGCTTCCCGACGCACACGCCGGCGTCGGGTGCGGATGCGGCGGCCCGGATGCCGTCGAGCGTCACGTCGGTCACGAGCAGGCACTCGGTCATGCCGTAGGGAGTGTGCGGCGTCGCGTTCGGCATCACCTCGGCGGCCGAGGCGAGCAGTGCCTCGCCGATCGGTGCCCCGGTGGAGAGGAACGTGTGCACGCGCGCGAGCGCGGCGCGCTCGTCGGGACCGAGCGCATCCGCCGTCGCCACGACGTTGAGCACCGCCGCGGGCGAGAGGAAGACGATGCCCGCCTCGGACGCGCGGACCCCCGCGGCGACGGCGGTCGCGGTGAGGGTGCGGGGCGCGGAGACGTCCATGTCGGGCGTCGCCGAGCGGGTGCCGAGCGCGGGCCCGAGCAGCGCGAAGGGGGCGAAACCCGTGACGAGGCCGGTCTCGGGGGTGATCTCGAGGTGGCGGGCGAGCACGTCGCGGAGCGCGCTCAGCTGGCCGTGGCGGTACACGACGCCCTTCGCGGGGCCCGTGGAGCCGGAGGTGAAGAGGATCGCGGCGTCGTCGTCGGGGCCGGGCTCGGGCGGCGGCGCCTCACCGCTCGAGCGGATCGCGGCGCCGAGCGCGGCGACCTGGCCGAGGCTGTGCGAGACGTCGAGCGCGGCCTTCGCGGCGTAGGGCAGCCGCTCGGCGGAGATGCGCATGCCCGGCCAGCCGAGCGTGCGGGCGGCGGTGAGGCCGAGCCGCTCGCCGATGATGACGTCGGGCCACGCGCCGCGGACGGCGCGCGTGAGCCCCTTGACGCCGAGGCCGGCGTCGGCCACGACGACGACCGCGCCGATGCGCAGGCATGCGTAGATGACGGCGGTGAGGGTCGGCCCGGGCTGGACGAGGAGCGAGACGCGGTCGCCGCGCTGCACGCCGAGCTCGGCGAGGCCCGCAGCGAGGTCGAGCACGCGGTCGTGGAGCTGGCGCCAGGTGACGCGGCGGGCGGGGCCGCGCTTCGTGGCCATGTCGATGACGGCGACGTCGTCGTCGGTGGCGCGGGCGTCGAGGCCGGACCAGAGGGGGCGGAACGCGTCCGGCCCGTTGGTCGAGTAGTCGTCCGGCAGTCCCCCGTTGGTCGAGTAGTCGTCCGGCAGTCCCCCGTTGGTCGAGTAGTCGTCCGCAGGACGACGTATCGAGACCTGTCCCTCCCGTCTCGATACGGCGCCTTCGGCGCCTACTCGACGAGCGGGAATGGGGGCGCCTACTCGACGAGCGGGGGTGGGGCCGGTGGGGAGCCAGTTGAGGATCGCGGCCGCGTAGGGGCGCTCCTCCGCGACGAGGTGGTTCGCGCCCTCGAAGCGGTGCACGTCGGCGTGCGGCAGCCGGTCGACGAGGTCGTCGAGGTAGCGGTCGCCGAAGATCGGGTCCTTCGGCCCCCACAGCATGAGCGCCGGCACCTCGAGCGCGGCGACGCCAGCGGCGATGCGGTCGAGCTCCGGTCGGCTCTCGTGCGAGGCGTCGGCGGGGATGTCGGCGACGAAGCCACCGATGCTGCCGCGCCGGTCGGCCGAGCGATAGGGGGCACGGTACGCGTCCTTCACCTCGGCCGGCAGCGGCGGACTCGCGAGCGTGAGCGTCGTGTCGAGGAACGCGGTCGTCGCGACCGTCGATGCGGCGAGCACGCCGCGAGCGCCGGCGAGCCGCAGCGGCGCGGGGATCGGCACGCCCTCCGGGTGGTGGATCGCCGTGTTGAGCAGCGCCACGCCCGCGAGCAGCTGCGGGTGGTCGACCGCCCAGCCGAGCGAGACGACGCCGCCCCAGTCGTGCCCGAGGGTGACGACCGGGCCTTCAAGCCCCAACGCATCCGTCAGCCCCGAGAGGTCGGCGACGCGCTGCGCGAGCGGGCGGTGCATCCCGGTGCGCTCGGAGTAGCCCATCTCGAGCTGGTCGACGGCGATGACGCGCCACGCCGGCTCCCCGGCCGACGCCGCCGCGACCGACGCGGCGAGCATCGATCGCCACAGGTAGCTCCACGTCGGGTTGCCGTGCACCGCGAGGATCGTGCCGACGGGCGTTGCTCCGAGGCGCTCGAGCTCGGCGCCTGAGTCCAGGACGTGCCACGTGCGGGTGCGTCCCGCATCCGCCCCCGTGCCCGGCACGGCGACGAGCCGGCTCCAGGCGGGCTCGAGCCCCGGCAGCCCCGTCGGCGGCAGCGCGGCGGGGGCGGCGGGAGCAGTCACCAGGCGAGCTCCATCATGGCCGTGTTGAGGCCCGAGCCGACGCCCATGAGCAGCACGCGATCGCCGCGCTGCAGGTGCTTCCGCTCCTCGACGAGCGTGATGGGGATGGATGCGGGGCCGACGTTGCCGAGGCGCGGGAAGGTCGTGGGCACGCGGGCGGGGTCGAGGCCCGCCGCCTTGATGATCGCGTTCGTGTGCACCGAGGAGACCTGGTGCGTGATGTAGCGGTCCATCTTCGACCAGTTCCACTCGGGCGCCGCCTCGCGCCAGGCGGAGACGACGAGGTCGAGGCCGCCCTTCAGCAGCTCCTTCGCGTTCGTGTACATGCCGTCGACGCTGCCGACGCACAGGTCGTGGAACTGCGTCGCGGCGCGCGTGACGCCGCCGAGGATGCGGTGGCCGTCCGGGTGCTTGTCGGCGCGGCCGAGCACGGCGGCGGCGGAGCCGGAGCCGAGCGTGAGAGTGGCGAACTCGCTCAAGAAGCTCGTCCGGTCGACGTCGTCGCGCAGCAGCCGGTCGATCGTGTTGACCTGGATGTCGTCGGCATCCTCGCCGTTGACGACGATCGCGTAGTCGATCTGACCTGACTCGATCATGCCGCTCGCGAGGCTCATGCCGTTGACGAAGCCGAGGCACGCGTTCGCGACGTCGAAGTTGATCGCGCTCGTCGGCAGCCCGAGCTCGTGGTGCAGGCGCACGGCGACGGAGGGCTCGAGGTGCTTGCGTGTGACGCTCGTGTTGATGAGCAGGCCCACCTGGCCCGGCTCGACGCCCGCCTCGGCGAGCGCGCGGCGACCCGCGTCGACGGTCGCGGCGTCAGCGGACTCCCCCGCCGTCGCATCCCAGTTGCGGCGCTCGAGCACGCCAGCGACCCGGCGCAGCAGCCCGCCCTTGAGGCGCAGCCGCGAGAGCGCGTCACCGAGGCGGTGCTCGATGTCCTCGGAGGTCGTCACCCGGCTGGGCAGGGTGCTCGCGACCGACAGCAGGGCGACGTTGTCGAAGCGGGTGGTCGCGTTGCCTGTCATATGGGGTCTCCGTGGGAGGCGGCTGGGCGCGGTCGCGCATCGATAACGGTATCGACGCGACCTGTGGTCGATCTGCATGGGTGCGTCGGGATCGCCGCATCCGGCGTCGGGATGTGGACGCGTCAGGACGGGGGATGCATCGGGTCGCGATCCGCCGTGCGGATCGTGCCGCGCGCATCGCGGCGCGCGAGCCAGCCGACCGCGAGGCCGACGGCGACGCCGGCGACGTCGGCCACCGCATCCCACGCGTCGCCAGAGCGGCCCGGCAGCAGCACGTGCTGCACGAGCTCGGAGGGCACGGCGTGCGCCACGAGCGCCGCGCCGAGCCAGAGCGGCCGGAGCCCCGCGAGCACGCCGAGCAGCGCCGGCGCGGCGAACACCGCGAAGTGGACGAGCTTGTCGGAGCCGGGCGGCGCCGGGATGTCGGACGGCGGGTCGGGCACGTAGAGCACGACGAGCTGCGCGACGAGCGCGAGCGCGAAGAGCACCGCCGCCGCGCGCCGCCACCCCCGTCCGCTCATGCGTCGATCGTCGCATCCCGCGAGCGCCGCGCCCGCCCATCGCGCTTCTCCGCAGCACAGACATATGGCGATCGGCGCTCATCCGGAGCGGATGGCAGCCGACCGCCACATACCTGTCGCAGCGTCAGGGCGTCGGCATGCCGCCGTTCACGTTGAGCGTCTCGCCGATCACATAGCTCGACTCGGGCGAGGCGAGGAACACGTAGGCGGGCGCGAGCTCGGTCGGCTGGCCGGCGCGGCCGAGCGGCGTCGACTTGCCGAACTCCGGCAGCTCCTCCTTCGGCTGGCCGTCGGTCGGCTGCAACGGCGTCCAGATCGGGCCCGGCGCGACCGCGTTGACCCGGATGCCCTTCGGCGCGAGCTGCTGCCCGAGCCCCTTCGTGAAGTTGTTGATCGCTGCCTTCGTCGACGCGTAGTCGAGCAGCACGGGCGGCGCCATGTAGGCGACGATCGACGTCGTATTGATGATCGTCGAGCCGGGCTTGAGGTGCTTGAGCGCCGCCTTCGTGATGCGGAACATCGCGAGGATGTTGACCTGGAAAATCTCGACGAGCTGCTCGTCGGGGAGCTCCTCGAGGCTCTCGCGCGCGATCTGCTTGCCCGCGTTGTTCACGAGGATGTCGAGCCCGCCCAGGCCCTGCACCGCATCCGTCACGAGGGTCTCGCAGAAGGATGCGTCGGTGAGGTCGCCGGGGAGGAGGACGGCCGTGCGGCCCTCAGCCTCGATGATGCCCTTGACCCACTGCGCGTCGGACTCCTCGGCGGGCAGGTAGTTGATGGCGACGTCGGCGCCCTCGCGCGCGAAGGCGATCGCGACCGCGGCACCGATGCCGGAGTCGGCGCCGGTGATGAGCGCCTTGCGGCCCTGCAGGCGGCCGGTGCCGCGGTAGGAGTGCTCGCCGCGGTCGCTCTTGGGCGTCATCTCGGAGTCGAGCCCCGGCTCCTCCTGGTGCTGCTCGGGCGGCTCGATCGCGGGGTAGCGGTCGACGGGGTTCTGGAACGTCAGCTGGTCGGTGGTCTCGAGGTGCGCGTCGTCGGCGTGCGTCTGGTCGGTCATGGCTGGCTCCTTCGCGTCGGGGGTCAGCACGGTAACCAGCGGGGCTGAGCGCGGCGTCCGGCTCGCGCACAGCGCGTGTGGAGGTGGCAGTTCTCCACAGGCAGTCGTCCGGGTCGCACGAAGCCGCGCCCACCGCGCGCATCCTGCGGACATGAGAGCGGATGCGACCCACCGGTTCACCTTCGACGTCACGGGAGGCGGTTCGTTCGAGTGCATCGCGCGCACGCGCTCCGAGGCCGAGCAGGTCGCGCGGCACGCCGGCGCACCGGTGCGCTTGCGAGCACAGACGCCGCTCGGCCCGCGCGAGGGCGATGCGGCGGCCAGGCGGATGCTGAGAGGCTCGCGCCTCGGCAACCCGGTCTGGAAGCACGATCTGCACGAGCTCGTGCAAGTGCTCGACCACGTGCGCATGTGCGGTGGTGCCGCCTCGGTCGTCCCTGTCGCCGCGCTCCTCCCGGAGGACATCGCCGCGCGCGGCATCCAACCGTGCTCGGAGCACGAGCACGAGCCGTGGCCGGACGGCCGGGTGCCGGTCGATGCGCCCGCCGGAGTCACCGTCTGCGTCGAGGAGGACGGCGGCTGGGAGCTGCGCCTGATGCACTTCACACCGCTCCCGCAGCGCTTCGCCCAGCTCGAGTGGGAGCGGTGCGAGCACGGCAACCCAGCGGTCTCGCTGGTGCCGGGCTGCTCGGTGTGGACCGTCGCGGAAGAGGTGATGATGGCGCTGCTGCTCTCGGTCGGCATGCGCCCGGGCGAGCTCTCCGCCAAGCCGATGCTCCCGTCCGGCCTCGTGGGCTGACATGGCAAGACCGGCTTTTCTTCCCATTCTCGGGCAGCGGCGCTACCCTCGCGCCATGGATCGGGTCACCATCACCGCCGCGCGTGACCGGCTCTCGACACTCGTCGACCGGGCGCGGACCGCACCCGTCTACCTCACGCGCCGCGATCGCGAGGTCGCCGCGATCGTCGACGCCGACGTGCTGCGACGGCTGCTCGACGACGCGGAGGAGCTGGCCGACATCAGGGCGGCGGCGGCAGCAGAGGACGAGGCCGAGCGCCTCGACGAGGTGCCCGTGCCGTGGGACGAGGTGAAGCGCGACCTCGGCCTCTCGTGAGTCGCTACCGCGTCGAGCTGCTTGGCGCAGCGGCTCGCGCCCTTCGGAAGCTGCCACCGGACGGCAAGCGCCGCGTGCAGGCGATCCTCGAGCTGCTCGCCGACGATCCGCGGCCGCCGGCCGCGAAGAAGCTCACCGGGCGGCCGGAGTGGCGGGTTCGCAGCGGCGACTACCGGGTGATCTACGCGATCGAGGACGATCGTCTGCTCGTGATCGTCGTGACACTGGGCAGGCGCGACACCGTCTACCGCTGAGCGAGGCGAGGCACGGCGAGCACAGCGCAGCACCGCTGGGATACTCGGGAGCGATGAAGACGCACGAGCGCGTGATGGCGTGGGTGACCGAGGAGCTGCAGAGCGGCCGACTCACGATCGGCGATCACCTGCCCGGCGAGCGCGCGCTCGCCGAGGCGCTCGGCATCTCGCGGGGGTCGCTGCGCGAGGCGCTGCGCGTGCTCGAGGCGCTCGGCACCATCCGCACGTCGACCGGCTCCGGCCCGCGCTCCGGCACGATCCTCACCGCCGCGCCCGAGCAAGCCCTCGCGCTCGCCCTCAGCATGCAGCTCGCGACCCGGCACGTCGAGCACGCGCACATCTACGAGGCGCGGCTGCTGCTCGAGACGTGGAGCGCCGAGCACGCGCAGCTCGACGAGCGCGACGTCGCCGCCGCCGAGGCGCTGCTCGACCGCATGGACGACCCGGCGCTCGCCGTGCCCGACTTCCTCGAGCTCGACGCCGAGTTCCACGTCACGATCGCGCGCGCCGCGCACAACCCGCTCCTGTCGACACTGATGGATGCGCTGCGCACCTCGATCGCGGACCACACGCGGGAGCGCGCCGAGGCCCTCCCCGACTGGCCGTCGACCGCCGTGCGGCTGCGGAGCGAGCACCGCGGGATCCTCGAGCGGCTGCGCGCCGACGACCCCGACGGCGCGGCCGAGCGCATCCGGGCCCACATCCGCGGCTACTACCGCGAGACCTCGCAGAGCGCGCCGACGCCCGACGCGTGATCCGAGCGGCGCGCGGGCCGACGCATCCGCCGCTTGACCGCCGCAACGCCGTGCGCGTACTGTCTCTGTGGTTCGACCACATGGTCTGACCACATCCCGTGCACCTTCTCGAGGGAGAGAACTCTTGTCCAGCACGACTACGGCGGCCCCGCCGGAGCGCCTCAACTACCGCGTCCTCATCGGCAGCCTCTCCGGCTCCGTCATCGAGTGGTTCGACTTCCTCGTCTACGGCACCGTCGCGGCGCTGGTCTTCAACAAGACCTTCTTCCCGACCGACGACCCGTTCCTGTCGACGATGCTCGCCTACGCGTCGTTCTCGCTCACCTTCTTCTTCCGCCCCGTCGGCGGCATCGTCTTCGCCCACATCGGCGACCGCATCGGCCGCAAGAAGACCCTCTTCCTCACGCTCATGCTCATGGGCGGCGGCACGGTCGCGATCGGCCTGCTGCCCGACTACGCCGCGATCGGCATCGCGGCGCCCATCCTGCTGCTGCTGTTCCGCATCCTGCAGGGCATCGGCATCGGCGGCGAGTGGGGCGGCGCGCTGCTGCTCGCCTACGAGTACGCGCCGAAGCACCGCCGCGGCCTGTACGGCGCCGTGCCGCAGATGGGCATCTCGCTCGGCCTCCTGCTCGCCTCGGCCGTCGTCGCGCTGCTCACGCTCCTGCCCGAGGACCAGTTCCTCTCGTGGGGCTGGCGCGTGCCGTTCGTCGGCTCGATCGTGCTCGTCTTCATCGGCCTGTGGATCCGCAACGGCCTCGACGAGACGCCCGAGTTCAAGCGCATCCGCGAGACCGGCGCGCGCCTGCGCCTGCCGATCAAGGAGGTGCTGACGAAGCACTGGCGCGCTGTGCTCGTCTCGATCGGCGCGAAGGCCGCCGAGACCGGCCCGTTCTACATCTTCGGCACCTACGTGATCGCCTACGCGACGAACATCCTCGACGTGCGGCAGAACACGGTGCTGCTCGCGGTCGCCGCGGCCGCGCTCGTCGCGACCATCTGGATGCCGTTCTTCGGCCACCTCTCCGACAAGGTCGGTCGCGCGGTGCTCTACCGCTTCTCGGCGATCACCACGATCGTGCTCGTCGTGCCGTACTACTGGGTGCTCAACATCGGCGAGACGTGGGCGGTCTTCGCCGCGACGATCGTCGCCTTCGGCATCCTGTGGGGCAGCGTCAACGCGATCCTCGGCACGCTCATCGCCGAGAGCTTCAGCCCGGAGGTGCGCTACACCGGCGCGACCCTCGGCTACCAGGTGGGCGCCGCGATCTTCGGCGGCACCGCGCCGCTCATCGCCGCGTGGCTGCTCGAGGCGAGTGGCGGCCAGTGGTGGCCGATCGCCGTCTACGTCGCCGCGTGCGCCGGCCTCTCGGTGATCGCCTCGTTCTTCATCAAGCACGTCGCGCACCACGAGCCGAGCGACCTCGACGTGCCCGCCGACGCCGACGCGCGCTGAGCGACCGAACGCATCCACTCATCCCGGAAGGAACAGCAGGCACACCATGGTGAAGCGCCAACTGCCCAAGCCGCTCGAGCTCATGGAGCTCATGCAGTTCAAGAAGCCCGACTTCGACGGTCGCCGCCGGCGCCTGAACGCCGCGCTCACGATCGACGACCTGCGCGCGATCGCGAAGCGCCGCACCCCCGCGGCCGCCTTCGACTACACCGACGGTGCCGCCGACGGCGAGGTCTCGCTCGCCCGCGCCCGGCAGGCGTTCGAGGACGTCGAGTTCCACCCCGACATCCTGCGCCCGGCCGAGCGCGTCGACATGTCGACCGAGGTGCTCGGCGGCCCGAGCGCGATGCCCTTCGGCATCGCCCCGACGGGCTTCACGCGCCTCATGCAGACCGAGGGCGAGACGGCCGGCGCCGGCGCCGCGGCCGCCGCGGGCATCCCCTTCACGCTCTCGACGCTCGGCACGACGACGATCGAGGACGTCAAGGCGGTCAACCCGCACGGCCGCAACTGGTTCCAGCTCTACGTCATGCGCCAGCGCGAGATCTCCTACGGCCTCGTCGAGCGCGCGGCGGCGGCGGGCTTCGACACCCTCATGTTCACGGTCGACACCCCGATCGCCGGCGCGCGCCTGCGCGACACCCGCAACGGCTTCTCGATCCCGCCGCAGCTGTCGATCAAGACGATCGCGAACGCGATCCCGCGGCCGTGGTGGTGGTTCGACTTCCTCACGACGCCGAAGCTCGAGTTCGCATCGCTCTCGACGACCGGCGGCACGGTCGGCGAGCTGCTGAACTCGGCGATGGATCCGACGATCTCGTACGAGGACCTCGACGTCATCCGCAGCATGTGGCCGGGCAAGCTCGTCGTGAAGGGCGTGCAGAACGTGCCCGACGCGGTGAAGCTCATCGACCTCGGCGTCGACGGCATCATCCTGTCGAACCACGGCGGCCGCCAGCTCGACCGCGCCCCCGTGCCGTTCCACCTGCTGCCCCAGGTCGTGCGCGAGGTCGGCAAGGATGCGACGGTCATGATCGACACGGGCATCATGAACGGCGCCGACATCGTCGCGTCGGTCGCGCTCGGCGCGAAGTTCACGCTCATCGGCCGCGCCTACCTCTACGGCCTCATGGCCGGCGGCCGCCAGGGCGTCGACCGCACGATCGCGATCCTCCGCTCCGAGATCGCGCGCACGATGGCGCTGCTCGGCGTCTCGTCGCTCGAGGAGCTCGAGCCGCGTCACGTCACGCAGCTGCGCCGGCTGATGCCGGTGCAGACGGATGCGTCGGTGCCGTCGGTGCGCTGACCTCACGATCGCACGCATGCAGAAGGGCCCGGGTATGCACCCGGGCCCTTCTGCTGTCGATCAGCGCTCGTACGGGTCGGCCTGGCCGATCCGGTCGAGGTCGAAGTCCTTCGACTCCCGGGCCGCCATGACGGCAATCGCCGCGATGACCGTCGTGACGATGATGATCACGACGAGTGGCCACGTGCCGCCGAAGACCTGCACGAGCCAGGCCGCGATCGCCGGGGTGAAGCCGGCGAGCAGGATCGCCGCCGTCTGGTAGCCGACAGAGATGCCCGTGTAGCGCACCTCGGTCGGGAACAGCTCGCTGTAGAACGCGGGCAGCACCGAGTAGACGGCGGCGTGGCCGACGGCGAGGAAGATGGCGACGCCGAGCACGATGGCCCAGAGCTCGCCAGTGCGCACGAGCTCGAAGATCGGCCACGCGCTCGCGATGATGACCGCGGCACCGAACAGGAAGGTCTTCTTGCGGCCGATCCGGTCGGAGAGGTGACCGAAGAACGGGATCGCGATGATGTTGAGGGCCGAGCCCACCATGACCGCGATCGGCCCGTAGTGCGCAGGCAGCTCGAGCGTCGTGGCGACGTACGAGAGCAGGAAGACCGTGAAGAGGTAGTAGTTGCCCGCCTCCGCGAAGCGCGAGAAGAGCGCGATGAACAGCGGCTTGCGGTGGTGCTTGAAGAGCTCCGGGATCGGTGCCTTCATCTTCTCCTGGCGGCGCTCAGCCTCCTCCTTCGCGGCGAGGAAGGCCGGGCTCTCCATCGCATTGAGGCGGATGTACATGCCGACTGCCGCGAGCACGATGCTGATGAGGAACGGCATGCGCCAGCCCCAGTCGCTGAATGCGTCGCCCGAGATCCACTGCGAGAGCGCGACCGCGGCGGTGCCGAGCAGGAATCCGCACGAGACGCCGATCTGCGGCCACGCGCCGAAGAACCCTCGGCGACCCTTCTCGGCGCTCTCGACCGCGATGATCGCCGCGCCGCCCCATTCGCCGCCGATCGCGAAGCCCTGCGCGAGCCGCAGGATGCACAGCAGCAGGGGTGCCCAGATGCCGATCGTCGCGTAGGTCGGCAGCAGCCCGATCGCGGCGGTCGCGCCGGTCATGATGAGGAACGTCAGGATGAGGGTCGCCTTGCGACCGATCCGGTCGCCGAGGTGGCCAGCGACGAACGCGCCGACGGGGCGGGCGAGGAATCCGACGCCGAAGCTCGCGAGGGCCGCGATCTGCGAGACGCCCGGCTGGTCGCTCGGGAAGAAGAGCGTGCCGAACACGAGCGCCGCCGCGGTCGCGTAGACGGTGTACTCGTACCACTCGATGACGGCGCCAATCGTGCCGGAGAAGAGGCTCTTGCGACGCGCGGTCTTGAGCTCCGCTTCGCTGAACTGCGCCGGCGGTGCCGACATGGTCTGGGACATCGTTGTTCCGATCTGTGTGGTGGTGGGACTAGCGCAGCACGACGGCTGCGCGGGTGACGGTGCGCGCGAGGGACTGGTCGAGCGCATCCTGGATCCGGTCGAAGCCGAACTCGGCGTCGACCAGGTGGTCGAAGGGGTACCGCTCGAGGTTGGCGGCGAGGAAGTCGATCGCCTTCGCGAGCCAGCGGCCCTCGTAGCGGTCGACGTGGCGGATCGTGAGCGCCTTGCGGGTGACGTAGCCCGGGTCGAAGGGAACGGTCGCACCCGGCGAGAGGTTGCCCATCACCAGGTACGTACCGCCGCGGCGCACGTGCTCCAGCCCCTCGCCGAAGGCGGCCGGCACGCCGGTCACCTCGAGGGCGACGTCGGGTCCGCGCCCGTCGGTGAGGGACCGCACGAGCTCGACCCGAGCATCCACGTCGGTGACCTCAGACATGTCGATCGTGTGGTCGGCGCCGAACGCCTTCGCCTGCTCGAGCCTCGAGGCGACTCCGTCGATGACGATGACGCGTGCACCCAGCTCCTTCGCGACCGGGATCGCGTTGAGGCCGAGCCCGCCCGCCCCTTGGATCAGGAAGGTCGCGCCGTAGCCGAGGGGCGTCTTGGAGATGCCGAACATCACTTGCGAGAGCGCGCAGTTCGCACCGGCGGCGACCGCATCGGGGATGGCGTCGGGCACCTTGAACACGTGCTGCTTCGGGTGCACGACGTAGTGCGTCGCGAACGCCGAGTGGAAGTGCGGCGCTTCCTCGGGCTGCTTCGCGAAGAACTCGTAGGCGCGATCGCAGAGGTTCCGGTCGCCCTGCAGGCACTGGAAGCACTCCTCGCAGGTCTGGAAGTAGGTCACCACGACGCGGTCGCCGACCGCGAGCGGCTCACCACGGTTGTCGACCTGGCGGCGCGCACCGAGCTCTCGGACGACGCCGAGCATCTCGTGCCCGAGCCCGCCCCGCTTCTTCACCGGGTGCTTCCCGTTCCAGATGTGCAGCTCGCTGCCGCACACGTTGGCGCGCGCGATCTCGAGCACGAGCTCGTCGGGCGCTGCCGTGGGCACCGGATACTCCTGGTACGCGAGCTCGCCCGGCGCGGTCATCACCGCGACGCGTCCTGTCTCGGTCATCGCCCTGCCTCCTGTGCGGCGAGCTCCACCTCGGTGAGGAGCTCGTACATGCGGGTGTGGTCCTCATCGGCGAAGCGCTCTGTGGCGGCACGCCAGAGCCCGGCGACGTGCGCGCCGAGCTCGATCGGCGCATCCAGCGACGTAGCCAGGTCGACCGCGATCGAGACGTCCTTGCTCATGAGGCCGATCGGGAAGCCGGAGCCGAACGAGCCCGAGAGCATGAACTGCGCGGCCTTCTGCTCGCTCGTCACACTGCGCCCGGACGAGCCGTTCAGCACCTCGACGAAGGTCGCGGGATCGATGCCGAACGCCTCCGCAGCGCGCATCGCCTCGACGGTGGCGACGATCGATGCGGCGGAGACGAGGTTGTTGAGCGCCTTGGCAGCGTGTCCGGCGCCCGCGCCGCCTGCGTGCACGATCCGGCGGCCCATCGCCTCCAGCATCGGCATCGCCGACTCGAGCGCCTCCGCGTCGCCGCCGACCATGATGGCGAGCGTGCCGGCCTCCGCGCCCCGGACGCCGCCGGAGACCGGCGCGTCGAGGTAGCGCAGGCCCTTCGCCCGGAGTCGCTCAGCGAGCGATCGAGAGCGAGCGGGCTCGGAGGACGACATGTCGATCACGAGCGTCCCGCGCTCGAGCTCGTCGACGAGGCCGGTCGCCTCGAGCGCCGACTCGACGATCGCAGAGGTCGGGAGCATCGTGATGACGACCGACGCCCAGTCGCGTGCCAGGTCGGCGGCCACGTGCACACCGGGCGTCGCTGCCGCCAGCTGGGCGACGCGGTCGCGATCGATGTCGTCGACGGCGACCTCGTGCCCTGCCGTGGCCAAGCGGCGCACCATCGGCGTGCCCATGTTGCCGAGTCCGATGAAGCGGATGCGAGTCATGAGTCGGCCGCCTCGCGCTCCATCTCGGCGAAGACCTCGCGAGCGAGCCGGAACGACTCGAGTGCCGCGGGCGCGCCGCAGTAGATCGCGACCTGGAGGAAGACCTCCTGGATCTGCTCCTTCATGACGCCGTTGTTGATGGCGCCGCGCACGTGCACCTTGAGCTCGTGCGGACGGTTGAGCGCCGAGATCATGGCGAGGTTGATGAGGCTGCGCTCTGCTCGCTCGAGGCCGGGCCGGTTCCAGATGTCGCCCCAGCAGTAGCAGGTCACCATCTCCTGCATCGGCATCGAGAACTCGTCGGAACTGCCGAGGCTCTTCTCGACGTGGGCCTCGCCCAGCACGGACTTGCGGGTCGCGAGCCCCCGCTCGAACAGCTCGTCCTTCACCGCCGACCTCCCTCGGTCTCGACCACCCACACCGTCTGCGGGTTCGTGAACTCCTTGACGCCGTGCTCGGCGAGCTCGCGACCGAAGCCGCTCGCCTTCACTCCGCCGATCGGCACGCGTACGTCCGACACGGTGCCCTTGTTGACGAAGACGCTGCCCACCTCCAGCTGCGCCGCGATCGCTCGGGCTGCGGCGGAATCCGCGGTCCAGAGCGAGGCGCTGAGACCCCACGGCGAGCGGTTCGCGAGCGCGACGGCCTCCTCGGCGCTCTCCGCGACCACCACCGCGACGACCGGCCCGAAGATCTCCTCGTCGAAGGCGACGACGCCGGGACGCACGTCCCCGAGGACCGTCGGCTCGACGTAGTTCCGGCCGTGGTCGCTCTGCGTGCCGCCGAGGAGCAGCGTCGCACCGCCCTCGAGCGATCGCTCGATCTGGTCGACGACGTCGTCGCGAATGTCGGCGCGCGCGAGCGGTCCGATCTGCGTCGCGGGCTCCATCGGATCGCCCACGACCAGCGAGCGGACTCGCGGCAGGAACTCCGCGAGGAACTCCTCGGCGATCTGCTGGTGCAGGATGATGCGCTTGGTGGCGATGCACACCTGGCCCGTGTTGGCGTACCGGCTGTCGACAGCCGCCTGCGCGGCAGCCGCGAGGTCGGCGTCCGGCATGACGATGAGCGCATCGTTGCCGCCGAGCTCGAGCGTGACCCGCTTGAGGTGGCGACCGGCGGACTCGGCGACCGCAGCGCCCGCCGCGCCTCCGCCCGTGAGCGTGACGGCAGCGACTCGGTCGTCGGCGATCAACCGGTGCGTCTGCTCGGAAGCGATGTTCAGCACCGAGAACGCGCCGGCCGGGAGCCCGGCTTCCGACCAGAGCCGCTCGAGGTGCTCGGCTGAGCCGACCGTCGTGTGCGCCGGCTTGAGCGCTTGCGCGTTCCCGGCGAGCAGGATGCCCGCTCCGCCGCGCAGGACCTGCCAGACGGGGAAGTTCCACGGCTCGACCGCGAGCACGACGCCGAGCGGTCGGTGCTCGATCACGGCCTCCGGGACCTCGGTCGCATCGGGCGCGAGCAGCCGCTCGGCGCGCTCGGCGTACCAGTCGAGAGCCGACGCCGCCTTCTCGACCTCCGCGAGCGACTGGGTGATCGGCTTCCCGATCTCGGTCGTCACGGTCTCGGCGATGACGCGCGCATCGCGTCGCATGAGCGACGCCATGCGCAGGAACACATCCGCGCGATCGGCGACCGGCACGGCGGCCCAGGTCCGCTGGGCCGCCACGGCACGCTCGATGAGGGCGTCGAGTGCGGCATCGTCCAGTCGCGGCCGCTCTGGAAGCGGCTCGCCGGTGGCCGGGTTGGTCAGCGCGCCGCGGACGCGCTCAGTGATCGTCGTCGATGCCATGCGATCGACCGTACGAGGCTCGGACTGTTCGATGAAGTAGCATCTTCCGAACGATCACTTCTGAAAGCGAGAACGATGGAGCTCGTCCACCTCGAGACCTTCGTCGCAGTGGCGGACCACGGCGGCGTCACCCGAGCGGCCGACGCGATGCTGCGAGCGCCGTCCAACGTCTCGACGCGCATCCGGCAGCTCGAGGCGGAGCTCGGGCTGCAGCTGCTCGTCCGCGACAAGCGCCAGTCGTCGCTGTCGGCCGACGGGATGGTCTTCCTGGACTACGCGAGGCGCATCCTGGAGCTCGTCGATGAGGCCAAGGGAGTCGCGAGC
This sequence comes from Agrococcus sp. TF02-05, assembly GCF_017565345.1. Lineage (NCBI taxonomy): Bacteria > Bacillati > Actinomycetota > Actinomycetes > Micrococcales > Microbacteriaceae > Agrococcus > Agrococcus sp. TF02-05. Next base: position 37,993 of record NZ_JAGEKO010000003.1, read on the forward strand.
GGCCAGCGGCCGCGAGGACGATTCCGGATCGGCGCGCTCGAGAGCACCGCGGCGGTGCGCATCCCATCGATCCTCGCCGACTTCCACCTGGCCTACCCCGACGTGGACGTCGAGCTCGAGGCTGGCCCGTCGGGCCGGATGTTCGACCAGGTGATGTCGGGCAAGCTCAGCGCGGTCTTCACCGACGGGGCGCCCGCGAGCCCCTTGCTCGTCGGCCGGAAGGCGTTCGACGAGCAGCTCGTCGTGATCGCACCCCCCAGCACTCGTGGTGACGACGACGCGTACTGGGACTCGAACCCGACCGCCTTCGTCTTCGGCTTCCACTGCTCCTACCGCCAGCGCTTCGAGGACTGGCTTGCGGCTGCACGAGTCGTCCCGTCGAGGGCCGTCGAGATCTCCTCGTACTACTCGATGGTCGCGTGCGTCGCGTCGGGTGCCGGCATCGCGATGATCCCGCAGTCGCTGCTCGAATCGCTGCCGGGCGCAGCCGGCGTCCACATCCGCGAGATCGGCGACCTCGGCAGGGCCGAGACGTGGCTGACCTGGCGGAAGGACGCCGGCTCGGCGAACCTCCGTGCCTTCGTCAGCCACGTCGCTGAAGCGACCGCTCCGGCTCGCGTCGCCGCGTAGGAAGCATCCTCAGCGCACGAGCAGCAGCTTGCCGCCCGGCGCCTCGGGCGAGCCCATGAGCTCGTGCGCGCGGGCCGCCTCCGCGAGCGGCACGCGCTCGCCGATCACGGGCTTCACCTCCCCGGCCGCGATGAGCGGCCAGACGACCTCGCGCACCTGCCGCACGACCTCCGCCTTCGAGCCTCGGCCACCGGTGCGAGGGCGCGCGCGGAGCGTCATCGCGCGGAGCGTCACGCGCCGCTGCATCAGCCGGCGCAGGTCGACCTCGGCCTTCGTGCCGCCCTGCACCGCGATGACGGTCATCGCGCCGTCGAGCGCGAGCGCCTGGAGGTTGCGGTCGAGGTAGCTCGCGCCGATGACGTCGAGCACGAAGCCCGCCCCGCGGCCGTCGGTCGCGCCGAGCACCACGTCGACGAAGTCCTCGCCGCGGTAGTCGATGACGAGCTCCGCCCCGAGCGATGCGCAGAGCTCGCGGTGGCGCGCGCTCGCGGTCGCCGCGACGCGCCAGCCGAGCGCGCGCAGCAGCTGGATCGCCATCGTGCCCATGCCACCCGAGCCGCCGTGCACGAGGGCGAGCTCACCCGGCTCGGGCTCCGGCAGATCGCGGATCGCGCTCCACACCGTGCACGCGGCCTCGGGCAGCGCCGCCGCCTCGACGAGCGTGACGCCCTCGGGCACCGGCAGCAGCTGCGTCGCGGGCACCGCGACCCGCTCGGCGTAGCCGCCGCCCGCGAGCAGCGCGCACACCTCGTCGCCGACGGCCCAGCCCTCGACGCCCTCGCCGAGCGCCACGATCGTGCCCGAGCACTCGAGGCCGAGCACCTCCGACTCCCCCGCGGGCGGCGGGTACTTGCCGGCCCGCTGCATGAGATCGGCGCGGTTCACGGCGGCGGCGGCGACCTCGACGACCACCTCGCCCTCCCCCGCGACCGGGTCGGGCGCATCCGCCCACTCCATCGGCCCCTCGACCTCGAACCTCATCGCCTTCACGCGGCCCTCCCCTCTCCCGTCCATCCTGTCCTCGTCGCCCATGCCCGGCTCGCCGCGATGGCCACGGCGATGAGCGCGAGCGCGGTCGACATCGCCACGACGCCCGTCCAGTCGAAGCGGTCGTAGAGCACGCCGCCGAACCAGCCCCACAGCGCCGCACCCGTCAGCCAGCTCAGCTGGTAGAGCGCCGTCGACTGCGCGCGGCCTCGATCGGCGTCCATCCCCGAGAGCGTGCTCGAGAGCGGATGCGACATGAACGTGCCGATCGTCAGCAGCGTGACGCCGGCGAACAGCACCCACAGCTGGCCCGCCAGCATCGGCAGGGCGGCGACGCCGACGAGCAGTCCGCCGCACGTGACGACCGACCACGGCGGGATGCGGACGGCGAGGCCGCCCGCGATGCGCGCGCTCGCGGCGCCGACGAAGTAGACGAGGAAGAACAGGCTCGCGAGGGCGACGGGCAGCGAGAACGGCTCGCGCGTCAAGTGGAAGCCGAGGTAGTTGTAGATCGCGGTGAACGACCCCATGATGAGGAAGCCCTGCAGGTAGACCGACAGCGTCGTCCAGCGGCGCAGGTGATGGCCGACGTGCGCGAGCGCGATCCGGAACGGGGCGGTGCGCACGGCGCGATCCTCGAGCCCCCGCGGCAGCAGGACGAAGAACAGCAGGCAGGCGACGGCGCCGATCGCCGCGACGACCAGCAGGCCGACCCGCCAGTGCAGCAGCTCGCTCGCCGGGCCGGCGATCACGCGGCCGGTGACGCCGCCCACGGTGTTGCCCATGATGTACATCGCCGCGGCGGGCGGCACCCGGTGCCGCGGCAGCACCTCGACGAGCAGCGCCATCGCGACCGCCTGGATGCCGCCGAGCGCGACGCCCGTGAGCGCCCGCATCCCGATGAGCACCTCGAGCGTAGGCGCGGCCGGCGCGAGGAGCGCGAGCACGGTCGTCGCGACGAGGCTGATGCGCATGACGGCGGTGCGGCCGATGCGGTCGGAGAGCCACGCCCAGGCGAGCACGGAGGCGGCGATGCCGAGCGTGGTCGCCGACACCGCGAGCGCCGCGGTCGCGCTCGGTATCCCCAGGTCGCGCGAGAGGCTCGGCAGGATCGCCTGCGCGTCGAAGACCTGCGCGAAGGTCGCGAATCCCGAGACGAACAGGGCGACGACGAGCCGTCGCTCCCGCCCGTCGGCGCTCACGGCTTGCGCGCGTCGGTCGCGCGCTCCTCCTCGCTCAGCTCGGCCGAACCGTCGCGGACCTCGGCCTCGCCGCCCGCGGCCGACGACGTCTCGTCGGCCGGCGCGGGACCGCTCGACGCATCCGTCGCCTCGGCCTTCGCGCGCTTCGCGCGGCGGATCGTCAGCAGGCCGGTGGCAGGCGGGATGTGCCGCGCCTGGTCGAACAGCGCCGGGCGGGCGCGCCCCTTGACGATCCTGCGCACGATCACCGCGACGATGCCGAGCGCGATCGCCGAGTAGATCGTGAGCGCGATCGGGTCGCTGACGAAGATCGACGGATCGCCGCCGGAGATGAGGAGCGACTGCCGCACCGAGGCCTCGAGGATCGGACCGAGCACGAACGCGAGCACGAGCGGGCCCGGGTCGAAGCCCGTGCGCTTCATGAGCCAGCCGAGCACGCCGAAGCCGAGCACGATCCAGATGTCGAACGGGTCGTTCGCGATCGAGAAGGTGCCGATCAGCACGATCGCGACGGCGAACGTCACGAGGATCCCCATGGGCACGCGCAGCATCTGCACGAAGACGCCGACCATCGGCATGTTGAGGATGAGCAGCATCGCGTTGCCGATGAGCATCGAGACGACGACGCCCCAGAAGATGTCGGGGTGCTGCGGGATGAGGCTCGGCCCCGGCGTGATGCCCTGCACGAGCAGCGCTCCGAAGATGAGCGCGAGCACGACGTTCGAGGGGATGCCGAGGACGAGCAGCGGCACGAAGGCCGACGTCGAGGATGCGTTGTTGGCGGTCTCGGGGCCGGCGACGCCCTCGATCGCGCCCTTCCCGAAGCGGCTCGGGTCCTTCGCGACCCGCTTCTCGAGCGCGTAGCTCGCGAGCGAGGAGAGCACGCCGCCGCCGCCCGGCAGCACGCCGATGAAGAAACCGAGGATCGAGCCGCGCGCGATCGGCAGCGCCGACTGCTTCGCGTCCTGGCGCGTCGGCAGGATCTTCGTGACCTTCTTCGCCACCTGGTGCAGGTGGCCGCCCTGCTCGAGGTTGTGCAGGATCTCGCCGACGCCGAACAGGCCCATCGCGATCGCGACGAAGTCGAAGCCGTCGAGCAGCGAGGCCGAGCCGAAGTTGAAGCGCGGCATGCCGCTGATCTGGTCCTGGCCGACGCTCGCGAGCAGCAAGCCCACGGCGGCCATGACGAGCGCCTTCCAGGTCGAGCCGGTGCCGAGCGACGTGACGAGCAGCAGGCCGAGCACCATGAGCGCGACCATCGCGACCGGGCCGAAGGCGAGCGCCCAGTTGGCGAGCATCGGCGCGAAGATCGCGAGCCCGATGACCGAGATGATGCCGCCGATGAACGAGCCGATCGCGGCGATGCCGAGCGCGGGCCCAGCTCTGCCCTGCTTCGCCATCTGGTAGCCGTCGAAGGTCGTGACGACCGACGCGGCCTCGCCCGGCATGCGCAGCAGCACCGAGGTGATCGTGCCGCCGTACATCGAGCCGTAGTAGATGCCGGCGAGCATGATGATCGCCGTGGCGGGGTCGAGCGCGTAGGTCAGCGGCAGCAGCAGCGCGATCGTCGCGGTCGGGCCGAGGCCCGGCAGCACGCCGATCGCGGTGCCGATGACGACGCCGACGAAGACGTAGAGCAGGTTGATCGGGTCGAACGCGACGCCGAAGCCATGGAGCAGGCCGTCGAACATGGGATCACATCCAGGACGTCAGCGGCGTCATGAGCACGTCCCGCGGCAGCGGGACGCCGAGCACGACGTCGAACAGCAGGAAGAGGGCGATCGCGCCGCCCGCGGCGAGCGCCGCGGCGGTCACCCAGCGCATGCGGCCGAACAGCCGCAGCCACAGGAGCATGAGGAGCAGCGCCGGCACGGTGAAGCCGAGCAGCGTGAAGAGCACGGCGAAGACCGCGAGCGAGCCGATCGCGACGAGCGTGCGCACCGCATCCGTGCCCCACGGCTCGTAGTCCTCGAGGGTGTCGGTGATCGCGACGACCACGGTGCAGCCGACCATGATGACGGCGGCGATGAACGGCCACAGCCCCGGCCCCGGGCGGATGCCGGTGCCGAGGCCGTAGCCGATGCTGAGGATCATGGCGACGACACCGACCGCCGCGAGCACGACCACGGCGCTCCACCGCGCGATCTGGCGTCCGCGGATGCCCTCGAGGGGCTCGGGTGCGGATGCGTTCGGCTCGGTCATGGGCTCAGCGCTCGGCTCGATGCGGTCGGTGACGTCGGTCATCGTCAGCCTCCGAGCATGGTCGAGTAGACCTCCTCGGCCTCCGCGAGGAAGCCGTCGAAGTCGGCGCCGTCCTGGTACTCGGCCGGCACGTAGTCCTCGCCGATCGCGTCGATCGTGGCCTCGTCGGTCAGGCAGCCCTGGAGCGCGTCCGAGAGCGCGGTGACCGCGTTCTCGGGCGTGCCGGCGGGAGCGGCGAGCGCGTAGATCGTGACCGCGAGCGTGAGGTCCTCGTAGCCGAGCTCGGCGAGCGTCGGCACGTCCTCGAGGTGCGCCTGGCGCTCGGGCGACGAGACGGCGAGCGCGTTGAAGTCGCCCGACTCAATGCGCTGGACAACGTCCTCCTGGTCGTTGACGAAGACCGAGTCGACGTGGCCGCCGAGCAGGGCGGTGATCGCGCCAGAGCTGCCGTCGAAGGGCACGACCGTGACCTGCACGCCGTACTCGTCGGCGAGGCGCTGCAGCTCGATCGCCTGCGGCGTCGATGCGCCCGAGACGCCGACCGTGAGCGTGCCGGGGGCGTCCTCGGCGGCGGCGAAGAACTCCTCCGCCGACGCGTAGGGCGACGAGCCGGGCACGGCGAGGATCATCGGCGAGTAGGAGATGACGCCGATCGACGTCACGTCCTCGCGCGAGTAGTCGAGGCCGTTGGCGATCGGCGAGAGCGCGACCATGCCGGGCGAGACGATCGCGATGGTCTGACCGTCGGCCGGCTTCGAGATCATGTCCTGCAGGCCGACCGAGCCGGAGCCGCCGGTGATGTTCTCGGCGATGACGTTCGTGCCGAGGGTCTCGCCGAGGCACGGGGCGAGAGCGCGGGCAGTGACGTCGGTCGGTCCGCCGGCCGAGTAGGGGATGACGAAGCGGATGTCGCCCGACGGGAACGAGGCGGCCTCACCGTCGGGGGCGGCCGAGCTGTCGGTGCCCGCGGCGCTGCTGCAGCCTGCGAGCAGCGCGACCCCCATCATGGCGCCGGCGGCGACGAGCGCCCGGTTCTGCTTCCTGCTCATGCTGCGCATGGCGAGCTCCTAACCTCGTTGTTAGTGAAGGAGTGCAACTTTCGAGAGTGCACTCTCAGTATGACCTGACGCGACGCTATTGGCGACCTCGGCGAGTCGTCAAGCGGCGATAAGCATCGGCGATCGATCGGCCGGCGGACCGGCCGTCGGCGGGCTCGCGTCAGTCGCGCGGACGCAGCACGAGCGGCCGCAGCTGGGCGTCGAGCCGCGGGCCGAGCCGCTCCCAGATGCGGTCGGGGTCGAAGCCGCGCACGGGGGTGCGGTCGATCTCGTGCATGTAGATCGCGTGGCAGTTCTGGCCGACGAGCAGCGCGTCGGCGCGGACGTCGAGGAGGCCGCGCTGCTGCCCGTCCTCGACGATGGCGCGCGTCATGCTGATCGTGCGGTCGCCCTGCGCGACGTTGCGGGCGCTCAGCGGGCTCATGCTGAAGCCCTCGCGGAGGTAGCGCGAGGCGTTCTCGGGGTTCCGCCGGTAGAAGGCGGAGCGCTCGAGGTAGATCGCGCGGATGCGCTCGACGAAGTGCGTGCCCGTCGGCTCGTCGCCCTGCGCGGCGACGAGCGCCGCATCCTGCTCGTCGATGCGGTCGAGCACCGCGTCGAGCTCGTCGCCGAAGACCATGTGCAGCAGGTCGTGCTTGTTGGGCACGTAGCGGAAGAGGGTCGCCTCGCCGACGCCGGCGAGCTGCGCGATCTCGCGCATGGTGATGTCGTCGAAGGACTTCTCGTGCATGAGCTCGGCGGCCGCGGCCTGGATCGCGTCGCGCTTGCGCTGCTTGCCGAGCTGGCGCGCGGTCATCTCGGGTGCAGTGGTCACGGCGTCACCTCTTCGTCGGTCGCGCCCTGGCCGCGCTGCCACGGTCGCAGCACGATCTTGCCATCGAGTCCTCCGCGCTCCCCCGCCCGGTGCGCGTCCGCCGCCGCGGCGAGCGGCAGCTCGAGCGCGACGCGCGGCCGCACGCGCCCCTCGGCGACCCAGCCGGCGATGCGCTGCATGCCGACCTCGGAGGCCTCGACGACGACGCGGCGCAGCGGGATCCCCCGCGCTCGCGCGGCCTCCTCGACCGTCGGCGCCGTGCGCGGGATGAGCGAGACGAGGGTGCCGCCCGGCGCGCACCAGTCGAGCAGGGCAGCCGTGCGATCCCCGCCGAAAGGATCGATGACGACGTCGTGCCGCGAGGTCACCACGGGCAGCCCGTCGTCCCTGACAGCCACGACGGCGGCGCCCGCGGCGGCCGCCTCCTCGAGCCGGGCCGGTCGGGCGCACGCCGTGACCTCGGCGCCGAGCGCGAGCGCGATCTGCACGGCGAGCCGTCCGACACCGCCGCCGGCTGCGCAGACGAGCACCGACTGCCCGGGCAGGCAGCGGCCGGCGTCTTCGATCGCCTGCAGCGCGGTGAGCCCGGCGAGCGGCAGCGACGCCGCCTCCGCGAAGCCGATCCCCTCCGGGATGCGCGCGAGCTGGCGCGCGGGAGCGGCGACGTACTGCGCGTAGGCCTCGGCCGGCAGCGGGAAGCGCGGCATGCCGAAGACGTGGTCGCCGACCGCGAAGCGGTGCGAGCCGTCGGCGACCTCCTCCACGACCCCGGCGACGTCGAAGCCCAGGATGGCGGGATCGCGCCAGTAGCCACGGCCGCCCGTCGCGCGCGACTTCCAGTCGGTGGGGTTGACGCCCGCCGCCTCGACGCGCACGAGCATCTCCCCCGGCAGCAGCGACGGCACCGGCACCTCGACCGGCCGCAGCACGTCGGGCTCGCCCCACGCGGTGGCCGCGACGGCCTGCATCACGCGCGGCACAGCGCCTCCCAGGGCGCGATGCCCGCGAGCGCGTCGACGAGCCGCGCGACGCCGCCGGCCTCGTCGATGGAGTGCACGAGCGCCGGCAGCCGCTCCGCGAGCGCGAGCGGCAGCCCGGCGGCGGGCAGCAGCTCGAGCGCCATGCGCGCCGAGCGCTCGGCGTCGACCTCGACGCCGTCGCACGCACCCTCGAGGCGACGCCCGTCGGCGAGCTCGACCTCGACCGCCGCCCCGTGCGCGGCGGTCGACGGCAGGCCGCCGACGACGTCGACGAGCGCGCGGAGGCGGAGCGCCTCGGCGGAGCCGGGGTGGAGCGCGCTGGCGTCCACGCGCCCGTCGGCGAGCGCGATCGCGACGCCCTGGCGCGCATCCATCATCGCCTGCGCCCACGACGCGGGCGGATGCGCGAGGTCGATGCCGGGGTAGGCGGCGTCGGCGTCGCTCAAGCGCACGACGACGCGCTCGACCGTCGCGAGGTCGGCGTCGGACAGCTCCCGGCGCAAGCCGATCGCGACCTCGACCGCCGCTTGGTTGATGGCGCAGACCGGGTGGGCCTTCAGCAGCATCTGGGCGATGACGGACTCGCCGCCGAGCGCTCCGGGCAGCTCGCCGACGATCGCGGCGCCGCGCTCGTCATCGACGCCTAGCGCGTGCAGCAACCCGGAGCGGCCCTCGATCGCGGCCGTCGCGCCGCGAGCGCCGCCCGCCGCCCACAGCGCCGACTCGAGCCCGTCGCGCGCGGCCGCCGCGGTCTGCAGCCGCCACTCGTCGGTGCCCTCGAGCCACACCTCCGTGTAGCCCGCGGCGCGGTTCGCCGCGAGCGCGATGGCATCGGCGGCCGCGGCCGGGTCGAGCCGCAGCACGGCGGCGACCGCGGCGGCCGAGGCGATCGGCCCGACGACACCCGTCGCGCGCATGCCGCGAGCGCGGACGTGGGGCAGCAGCGCGACCCCGAGGCCGCCGCCGACCTGGTAGCCGGCCGCGATCGCGGCGAGCAGCCGCCCGCCGTCGACGTCGCGCGGCGCGACCGCGAGCACCGCGGGCGTCACCGCGCTGCCGAGATGGGTGACGGAGCGCGGGTGCTCGTCGTGCTGCGCCCGCGCGCCCATCCGCAGCGCGGTCGCGAAGGCCAGGTCGGGCGCGGTCGCCGGCCGCTCAGCCCACGGGAGCGCGTGCGAGCGCGGCAGGCCGGGGAGCGGCATGCCGTGCGCGGCGAGCCCGACGACGAGGTTGTGGAGCAGCACCGCCTTCGCGGCACGGCGGACGGGCTCGGCGAGCGGCGCCCGCGCAGCGCCGACGACGTGGTCCGCGAGCATCGCGGCGGCGCCGGCCCCGCGCTGCTCGGCGCGGTCGACGAGCGTCGCGGTGACCGGCTCGGCGCTCACAGCGGCGCGGCGCCGATGGTCATGCCACCGCACACGTTGAGGTTCTGCCCGGTGATGAAGCCGGCCTCGTCAAGCAGGAAGCTCACCGCGGCGGCGACGTCGGAGGGCTCGCCGACGCGCTTGACCGGGATCGCGTCGATGATCGCCTGCGTGCGCGGCTCGCCCGCCGGGTTCGCCGCCTCGAACATCGCGGTGCGGATCGGGCCGGGGCTCACGGCGTTGACCGTGATGCCGTGCTGGCCGAGCTCGAGCGCCCACGTGCGCGTGACGCCGATGATGCCGGCCTTCGAGCCGGAGTAGGCCGAGCGGCCGGCCTTGCCGAGCGCGGCGCGCGAGGCGATGTTGACGATGCGGCCGAAGCGCGCGTCGCGCATGCCGGGCAGCAGGGCCTGCGCGCACCGCATGGCCGCGACGACGTTGATCTCGTAGGTGCGCAGCGCATCCTCGATCTCGAGGTCCTCGAGGTTCGCGACCCGGATGTAGCCGACGTTGTTGACGAGGCGGTGGATCGGCCCGCCCGCGAGCGCCTCCTCGAGCGCGGCGGCGACCTGCTCCGCGTCAGACAGGTCGGCCTGGATGCCGCCCGGCTGCTTGTCGATCACGACCACGTCGCGGCCGAGCCCGCGCTGCTGCTCCACGATCGCGGCGCCGATGCCGCCCGCTCCGCCCGTGACGAGCACGCGCTCCTTCGACTCGGCCATGGACCCCTCCGTCTGCGGCCCGCGGCCGCGATCAGCTCTCTGCACCTGCCGGACGGCAGCGCAGGAGGCGCCGTCGCCGCTGCGCCGATCGTACGAAGAGAAGTGAGAGCGGGCAATCACATCCGCCTATTGGCACCGCTCGCCGCGCCGTGTACGCTCGCGGCAGAGCACATTTTGATAGTGCGCTCTCAGAATCTTGATCACGATGGAGTGAGGTGGCAATGGTCACGGAGCAGGCAGAGCGTCAGAGCGCCTGGCATGTCGACGGCACGCTGCGCGAGCCGCTGCTGGTGCAGCCGACGGGGCACGTCGAGCAGGACGGCCGGTCGATCCCGATCTACGACAGCGGCAACGAGACCGACGCCGCGACGATCGTGCTCGTGCACGGCAGCTCCGGCACCGCGCGCGGCAGCTTCTGGGCGGTCTACCCGATCCTGACCTTCACGCGCCGCGTGGTCGCCTTCGACCTGCAGCTGCCCGCCGACGACGGCGACCTGACCCTCGCCGACGCCGTCGACCAGCTCCGCGCGGTCGTCGAGCACGCATCCGCCGACGGCCCCGTCGCGCTCGTCGGCTACTCGTTCGGCGCGGTCGTCGCGGCCGCCTACGCCTCCGAGCAGCCGGGCACGCTCGCCTCGCTCGCGCTCGTCGCCGGCTGGTCGAAGACCGACCGGCACCAGCTCGTGCGCAACGACCTCTGGCAGCGCCTGCACGACAGCGACCCCGAGAGCCTGCAGCGCCTCACGCTGCTCATGGCCTACTCCCCCGGCTTCGTCATCGGCCGCAACGCGCGCGACTGGGCCGAGCTGCAGGAGGCGGTCACGCGCCCCTACCCCGCCCAGATCATGCGCCTCAACCGCGAGATCGACATCACCTCGGGCCTCAGCCGCATCGACGTGCCGACGCTCGTGATCGGCTGCACGCACGACGCGATGGTGCCGCTGCACCACTCGCGGGTGCTCTTCGGCGCGATCTCCGACGCGCGCTACCTCGAGATCGAGTCGGGCCACGCCGTCTCGGTCGAGCGACCCGCGCAGCTCGCGGTCGCGATCGACGACTTCACCGTCGACCCCCGCGAGCACCCCGCGGGCACCATCATCCCCGTCGACCACGCCTGAATGCAGAAGCAGGAGCACGACATGACCACCGCATCCGCCCCCCAGGCCGCCGAGCGCTCGACCACCCACGCGAAGATCGCCATCATCGGCTCGGGCTTCGCCGGCCTCGGCCTCGCCATCCAGCTGCGCCGCCGCGGCGAGCACGACTTCATCGTGCTCGAGCGCGCGGGCGACGTCGGCGGCACCTGGCGCGACAACACCTACCCGGGCGCCGCGTGCGACATCCAGTCGCACCTCTACTCCTACTCGTTCCGCCCCAACCCCGACTGGTCGCGCGTCTACGCGACGCAGCCCGAGATCCACGCGTACCTGCGGGAGGCGGCGATCGACGAGGGCGTCATGCCGCACATCACGTTCGACGCCGAGCTGCTCGAGTCGACGTGGCAGCCGGAGGAGCAGCGCTGGGCGCTCGAGACGACCGCGGGCTCGTTCACGGCCGACTTCGTCGTCACCGCGGCCGGGCACCTCTCCGACCCGAAGCTGCCCGCGATCAAGGGGCTCGAGCGCTTCTCGCGCCCGATGTTCCACTCGGCGCAGTGGGACCACACGTTCGACCCAGCCGGCAAGCGCGTCGGCGTGATCGGCTCGGGCGCCTCGGGCATCCAGATCGTGCCAGAGCTCGCGAAGACCGCCGAGCAGCTCACGGTCTTCCAGCGCTCGGCGCCCTACATCATCCCCCGCGTCGACCACGAGTACAGCGACGCGCAGAAGTCGATGTTCCGCCGCATGCCCGAGACGGCGCAGGCGCTGCGCGATGAGCTCTACTGGGGCAACGAGGCGCGCTTCCCGCAGCGCCGCGGCATCGCCGACTTCATCGCCAAGATCGAGGCGACCGCGCGCGACCACCTGCACGCGCAGGTGCCGGCGGGCGAGCTGCGCGACAAGCTCACGCCCGACTACATGATCGGCTGCAAGCGCATCCTCATCTCGAACGACTACTACCCGACGTTCCTGCGCGACAACGTCGCGCTCGAGACGAGCGGCATCGTCGAGGTGACCGAGACGGGCATCGTCACGAACGACGGCGAGGTCGAGCTCGACGCGCTCGTGCTCTGCACGGGCTTCGAGGCCGCCGACCTGCCCATCACGCACCGCATCTTCGACGAGGACGGCCGCTCGATGGCCGAGTCGTGGACGCGGGGCGGCGCCGCCTACGCGTGCTCGACCGTCGCGGGCTATCCGAACCTGTTCATCATGAACGGGCCGAACTCCGGCCTCGGCGCGGGCTCGATCATCTTCATCATCGAGTCGCAGATCCGCTACATCCTCGGTGCCCTCGACCACATGGCCGACACCGGCGCATCCGTCATCGAGATCACGCAGGAGGCGCAGGACGCCTTCATCGACTCGGTCGACGCGCGCGCCGAGGACACCGTGTGGCTCAACGGCGGCTGCCACTCCTGGTACGTCGACCACCGCTACGGCCGGCTCACGACCGTGTGGCCCGACTTCATGCACAAGTTCCGCCGCGAGGCGGGCACCTTCCGCCCCGACGAGTACGTCTTCGACGGGGTGCCGGCGAAGGAGCGGGAGCTCGCGGAGGTGCCTGCGTGAGCGGCGTCAACCTCTGGCGGCTCGAGTGCTTCGTCGCGCTCGCCGAGGAGCTGCACTTCGGCCGCACGGCGACGCGGCTGTTCATCACCCAGCCGGCGCTCTCGCTGCAGATCAAGCAGCTCGAGCTCTCGCTCGGCTACGACCTCGTCTGCCGCGCGCGGCAGGTGACGCTCACTGACGAGGGCCGGCGGCTGCTGCCCTACGCGCGCCAGGTGCTCGCGGCGGCGGAGTCGTTCGCGAGCGCCGCGGCGCTGCGCGGCAGGCTGCAGGCGGCATGACGGCCAGCGCGGTCTCGCCCGAGCGGCTCGAGCGGGCGGTGCGCGAGATCCTCGTCGCCGCCGGCTGTGCCGACGACGTGGCGGATGCGGTGGCGCACGGGCTCGTGGACGCCGACCTGCACGGGGTGGCGTCGCACGGCGTCTCACGACTCGGCATCTACCTCGAGCGGCTGCGCTCGGGTGCGGTGCGCGGCGACGACGCGGTCTCGGTCGTGTCGGAGTGGCCGACCGGTGCCGTGCTCGACGCCGGGCACTCGTTCGGAGCCTGGTCGGCGTCGCGCGCGACCGACCTCGTGATCGAGAAGGCCCACGAGTCGGGCATGGCGGTCGTCGTCACCCGGCACGCCGACCACTTCGGCCGCGCGGCCGCGTTCAGCGAGCGGATGGCCGAGGCCGGTCTGGTCGCGATCGTCGCGGCGAGCACGGCGCCCCTCATGCCCGCCGTCGGCGGCGCCGAGCCGGTGATCGGCAACAACCCCATCTCGATCGCCGCCCCGGGCGGCGCAGGCGCTCCCTTCGCCGACATGGCGCTCTCGGCCGTCGCGCTCGGCAAGATCATCGAGGCAGAGCGCGCTGGGCGCGAGATCCCGGCGGGCTGGGCGACGGATGCCGCGGGTGCGCCGACGACCGACCCGAGCGCGGCGCGCGGGGGCTTGCTGCTGCCGGCCGCCGGCGCGAAGGGCTTCGGGCTCGCGTTCTTCATCGAGGTGCTCACGAGCATCCTCGGCGGCGGCGAGGGCGGCGAGGCGCGGAGCCTCTACAAGCAGGTCGACGAGCCGAACGACTGCTCGCACGTCTTCCTCGCGATCGACGCGAGCCGCTTCGAGTCGGCCGCGGAGGCGCCGGTCGCCGAGCGCGTCGACCGCTTCTCCGACCGCATCCGCTCGAGCCGCAAGGCGCCGGGCGTCGACGCGATCTACGCGCCCGGCGATCTCGAGCGCGCGGCGGCGGAGCGCAACCGCGCCGGCCTGTCGCTCGCCGACGCGACCGTGAGCGAGCTCGAGGCGCTCGCCGCCGAGGCGGGCGTCGCATCCCCGTTCATCGAGGAGGCGGCGTGATGCTGCAGCGCGTGCAGGCCGCCGACGGCCGCGATCTGCTCGTGCGGCGCGAGGGCGACGCCGTGGCGGTGCTCGGCCCGTGGGACGGCGGGCGGATCCTCGACGCCGTGCCCGACGCAGCCGCCGAGCGCCTCGACGCGGCCGGCACGACGCCGCTGCCGTTCCTCCGCGAGGGCGCGAAGATCCTCTGCGTCGGGCTCAACTACCGACCGCACATCGAGGAGATGGGACGCGAGGCGCCCGAGTACCCGACGCTGTTCGCGAAGTTCGTCGACTCGTTCGTGGGCCCGGCCGACGACATCGTGCGGCCGGCGGACGTCGACCAGCTCGACTGGGAGGGCGAGATCGGCGTCATCATCGGCACCGAGGTGCGCAGCGCATCCGTCGACGGCGCGGCTGGCGCCGCGCTCGGCGCGGTCGCGCTCAACGACGTCACCTCGCGAGGCCATCAGTACCGCACGACGCAATGGCTGCAGGGCAAGGCGCTCGACAGCCTCTCGCCCATCGGCTCGATGGTCGCGCCGCTGCGCGACGACCTCACGATCGAGACGCGGGTCGACGGCGAGACGGTGCAGCAGGGACGGCTCGACGAGCTCGTCTTCGGCGTCGCCGACCTCATCGCCTACTGCTCGAGCATCGTGCGGCTGCGCCCCGGCGACGTCATCGCGACCGGCACGCCCGGCGGCGTCGGCCACGGCATGCAGCCGCCGCGCCACTTGCAGCCCGGTCAGCTGCTCGAGACCGAGCTCGGTCGCGGCGGATCCTCGATCGAGACGCTGTGCAACCGCGTGCGCGACGGAGCGGAAGCACGGCAGCAGTGAGCTCCGAGCACACGCTCCTCATCGCGCCCCACCAGTTCCCCGACCTCGCGCGCGAGGAGGCCCCCGCCGACGAGCTCGGGCTGCGCCTCGTCGTCGCGCGCGACGCACGCGAGTTCGCCGGGGCGCTCGAGCGCGCATCGGTCGCCATGGTCACGCCCTACGTGCGCCTCGGGCACGACGACTTCGCCCGCATGCAGCGGTGCCTCGGCGTCGTGCGGTACGGCATCGGCTACGACAACATCGACGTCCGCGCGGCGGAGAAGCACGGCATCCCCGTCTCGATCGTGCCGGATGCGTCGTCGGAGGAGGTCGCATCCCATGCCTTCGCCATGGGGCTCATGCTGAGCCGGCGCATCCCCCAGGGGCAGGCGGCGATCGCCCGCGGCGAGTGGGCCAGCAGCGTGCCGTTCGACAGCCCAGTGCTCAGCGAGCTGCGCGTGGGCGTCGTCGGGATGGGGCGCATCGGGCGGCGGGTCGCCACCTGGTGGCGCGACGTGGGTGCCCAGGTGCGCGCGCACGATCCGATCGCCGTCTTCGACACGGTGCCCGCGGCCCCGCTCGACCGGCTGATCGAGGAGTGCGACGTGCTCTCGCTCCACGTCCCGCTCACGGAGGCGACCCGCCACCTGCTCTCGGCCGCGACGATCGCGCGCATGCCGCGAGGCGCGTCCGTCGTCAACGTCTCGCGCGGTGGCCTCGTCGATGAGGCGGCGCTCGCCGACGCGCTCAAGCGCGGCCACCTCGGCGGCGCAGCGCTCGACGTGTTCGAGCAGGAGCCGCTGCCCGTCGACCACCCGCTGCGCGACGCGCCGAACTCGGTGCTCACGCCGCACTCCGCGTGGAAGTCGCGCAGCTCGCTCGCGGCGCTGCAGTCCGGCGCGGTGCTGCGCGCGAGGCAGCTGCTGCAGGGCGAGCCGGTGCTCGACCGGGTGGCCTAACGGCCGGTCAGCGCTCCCCCGACGTCAGGTGCGGGTGCTCCGCGACGAGCGCATCGATCGCCTCGGTGATCACCCGCACGCGAAGCAGCTCGGTGAGGTCGCGCGGCACGACAAGCCAGTAGGTGCGCTGGATGCGCAACTCTTTGGGCAGCACGCCGACGAGCTCCGGGTCGGCGCCGCCGATGTAGGTCGGCAGGATCCCGACGCCGAGGCCGGCGCGCGTCGCGCTGTGCTGACCGGTGATGTTGTTCGTCTGCAGCCGGGCGTGGCCGCGCGGCAGCAGCTCGTCGAGGATCCGCAGCGGCGCGACATCGAGCAAGGCCTCGACGTACCAGATGAGGTCGTGGTCGCGCCGCAGCTCGTCGACCGAGCTGGGGGTGCCGTGCCGCTCGAGGTAGTCGCGCGACGCGTAGGCGCGCAGCTCGTAGTCGGCGAGGTGCCGCACCGCCGCCGCCCGCGGCGAGGGCTTCTCGAGCGTGACGGCGACATCGAAGTCGCGCGCGGTGATGAGGTCGTGGCTCGTCGCGGTGATGACCTCGAGCGAGAGGCCGGGGTGCGCGTCCAGCAGCGGCCGCAGTCCCGGCACGAGCACGTTCGCCCCGAATCCGTCCGGCGCGAGGAGCCGCGCCGTGCCGCTCAGCTCGCCCGGTCGCGAGACGACAGCCTCGAGCGCGCGCGCGACGCTCGACTCGACCGCCTCCGCGTGCGGCAGGATCAGCCGCGCCGAGTCGGTGACGCGCCACCCCTGCGGCGTGCGGTCGAACATGCGCACACCGAGCTCCTGCTCGAGCCGGCTGATGCGGCGCGAGACCGTCGTCTCGTCGACCTCCAGGCGCGCCGCGGCGTCTCGCAAGCGTCCGGTTCGCGCGACCTCGAGCAGGAATCTCAGGTTCTCGGCATCCACGCATCCATTGTGCCCGCCGCCCTGCACTTCTGCAGTCTCGCCTGCGCGCTTAGTCGTTGACGCCTGCATCCGTGCCAAGCGATGCTGGACGCATCCACACCCTCTGACGGGTCCGACCACGAAGGCGTGCAACCGGTGAGCATCGACATCAACACCCCTCCCATCCTCCGATTCGGCGCGGGCGGCGTCGACAGCATCGGCGAGCTGCTCCAGACCCTCGGGGCCGAGCGGCCGATCGTCGTGACCGACGGCTTCCTCGTCTCGACGGGCCTCGCGGCGAGGGTGGCGGATGCGCTCACGGCGGCGGGCCTGGAGGCCGCGGTCTACGACGGCACGATCCCCGACCCGACGACCGACTCTCTCGAGACCGGGCTCGAGGCGATCCGCGCGCACGAGGCCGACAGCATCGTCGCGCTCGGCGGCGGCAGCCCGATCGACACCGCGAAGGCGCTCTCTGCGCTCGCGGTACGCGGCGGCCACATGCGCGAGCTCAAGGCGCCGTTCCAGTTCACCGGCCCGGCGCTCCCGGTCATCGCGGTGCCGACAACCGCCGGCACGGGGTCGGAGGTGACGCAGTTCACGATCATCACCGACAGCGAGACAAACGAGAAGATGCTCTGCGCGGGGCCCGGCTACCTGCCGAAGGCCGCGGTCGTCGACTTCGAGCTCACCGTCTCGATGCCGGCGCGCCTCACCGCCGACACGGGCATCGACGCGCTCACCCACGCGATCGAGGCGTACGTGAGCCGCAAGGCCAACCCGATCTCGGACACCTACGCGCTCGCCGCGATCTCGCGCATCGGCCGCTACCTGCGCCGCGCCTACCGCGACGGCGGCGACCGCGAGGCGCGCGAGGAGATGATGACGGCGGCGACCCTCGCCGGCATGGCGTTCTCGAACGCCTCGGTCGCGCTCGTGCACGGCATGAGCCGGCCGCTCGGCGCCCACTTCCACATCGCGCACGGGATGGCGAACGCGATGCTCTTCGCCGAGATCACGGCCTTCTCGGTCGAGCACGCCGTCGAGCGCTACGCGACGTGCGCCCGCACGCTCGGGGTCGCATCCGACGCCGACTCCGACGCCGCAGCTGCCGACGCGCTCGTGCGGGAGCTGCGCACCCTCGCCCGCGAGGTCGAGGTGCCGACGCCCGCGACGCGCGGCATCGACCGCGCCGAGTGGGACGAGCGCGTGCCCGTCATGGCGCAGCAGGCGCTCGCCTCCGGCTCGCCGAACAACAACCCGCGCGTGCCGACGGCCGAGGAGATCGAGCAGCTCTACGCCGCCATCTACGAGTAGGCCCCTCCCCCGCTGGCTGAGCCGGTCCGCGCCGAAGGCGCAGATCGTGTCGAAGCCCACCCACGAACCCAACGCAACCAGGAGCATCCATGACCATCACCGAGCAGTCCACCGAGACCGCCACCGTCCACCACTGGATCGGCGGCGCCGCCCACGAGTCGGGCAGCGGCCGCACCGCGCCCGTCTACGACCCCGCCCGCGGCGTCGTGACGAAGCACGTCGCACTCGCCGACGACGCCGACGTGCGCGCCGCGATCGACGCCGCCCAGGCCGCCTTCCCGGCCTGGCGCGATCTGTCGATCGCCCGCAAGCAGGCGATCATGTTCCGCTTCCGCGAGCTGCTCAACGAGCGCCGCGACGAGCTCGCCGAGATCATCACGAGCGAGCACGGCAAGGTGCTCTCGGATGCGGGCGGCGAGATCGCGCGCGGGCTCGAGGTCGTCGAGCTCGCGACCGCGTTCCCGAACCTGCTGAAGGGCGCGTACTCGGAGAACGTCTCGACCGGCGTCGACGTCTTCTCGGTCAAGCAGCCGCTCGGCGTCGTGGGCATCATCAGCCCGTTCAACTTCCCCGCGATGGTGCCGCTGTGGTTCTTCCCGGTCGCGATCGCCGCGGGCAACACCGTCGTGCTGAAGCCGTCCGAGAAGGACCCGTCCGCGGCGATGTGGATGGCGGAGCTGCTCAAGGAGGCGGGCCTCCCCGACGGCGTCTTCAACGTGCTGCACGGCGACAAGGTCGCCGTCGACGGGCTGCTGACCGCGCCCGAGGTGCAGGCGCTCTCGTTCGTCGGCTCGACGCCGATCGCGCAGTACATCTACGAGACCGCGGCGAAGCACGGCAAGCGCGTGCAGGCGCTCGGCGGCGCGAAGAACCACATGCTCGTGCTCCCCGACGCCGACCTCGACCTCGTCGCCGATGCGGCCGTCAACGCCGGCTTCGGCTCGGCGGGCGAGCGCTGCATGGCCGTCTCGGTCGTGCTCGCGATCGACTCGATCGCAGACGCGCTCATCGAGAAGGTGCAGGAGCGCGTCGCGACCCTGCGCATCGGCGACGGCCGCCGCGGCACCGACATGGGCCCGCTCATCACCGGTCAGCACCGCGACAAGGTCGCCGGCTACATCGACATCGCCGAGGCCGACGGCGCGAAGGTCGTCATCGACGGCCGCGGCATCGAGGTCGACGGCGACGCCGACGGCTTCTGGCTCGGCCCGACCCTGCTCGACAACGTGCCCACTTCGTCGAAGGCCTACCAGGAGGAGATCTTCGGACCCGTCCTCTCGGTCGTGCGCATCAAGTCGTTCGAGGAGGGCGTCGAGCTCATCAACACGGGCGTGTTCGGCAACGGCACCGCGATCTTCACGAACGACGGCGGCGCGGCCCGCAAGTTCCAGAACGAGATCCAGGTCGGCATGGTCGGCATCAATGTGCCGATCCCCGTGCCCGTCGCCTACCACTCGTTCGGCGGCTGGAAGCAGTCGCTCTTCGGCTCCTCGAAGGCCTACGGCGCCGCGGGCTTCGACTTCTTCACGCGCGAGAAGGCGATCACGCAGCGCTGGCTCGACCCGAGCCACGGCGGCCTCAACCTCGGCTTCCCCGAGAACTGAGACAGCGGATGCGTAGGGAAGACCTGCGCCGGCGGGGTGCCGTCGTCACCGGTGGTGGCGGCGGCATCGGCCGTTCGATCGCGCTCGCGCTCGCTGGAGCCGAGATGGACGTCGTCGTCGCCGACATCGAGCTCGAGGCGGCCGAGCGCGTGCGCGACGAGCTGCGCGCGATCGGCCGCCGGGCGATCGCCGTGCGGACGGACGTGTCGCAGCCCGATGACGTCGAGGCGCTCGCCGACGTCGCCTACGCCGAGCTCGGCGACATCGCCGTGCTCGTGAACAATGCGGGCGTGACGTGGCGGCCGTACCGGGCGAGCTGGGATGCGTCGGTCGGCGACTTCGAGTGGATCATGCGCGTGAACTTCTGGGGCGCCTTCCACGGGCACCGGGCCTTCGTGCCGCGCATGGCCGCGTCGCCGCTCCCTGCGCACATCGTGAACACTTCGTCGATCGCGACCCTGAAGCCGACACCCGGCCACGCGGCGTACACGGCGTCGAAGGCGGCGATCGACGGGTTCTCGCTCGCGACGCGGGCCGAGTATGCGGCCGCCGGGCTCGGCATCGGCGTCACCGTGCTCTACCCCGGTCCAGTGCAGACCGGCTTCGCGACGAGCGAGCGCCTGCGCCCAACGGCCGAGCGCGCCGACGCGCGCAGCGTTGTGCCGTGGCAGACGTACACCGACGGCGAGCCGATGCAGGCTGGCGCCGAGGCACCCGGCGCGATCGACCCGGCCGCCGTCGGCCCGCTGATGCTCGACGCGATCGAGCACGACCGCCCGTACGCCATGACGCATCCGCTGCCGCCGTACGTGCACGAGCGCACCCGCCTGCTCAACGAGTCAGCGGCAAGGCTATAAGGCTCCGAGACACGAGATACGACCAGCGTGTCGACGCCTCAGTGTTCCCAGCGAGCGGCAGCGCCTTTGCGATCGCGGAGGCGCCGGCATCGGCCCACATGCACGCCCGACGCGCGCAGCAGTTCATCAAGAGGCAAGCCACACTGGATGCACGTCGCATTGAGGCTTGCGTTTCTTGGCTCGGGGCGGCGCGCTCGATCGCTCGACGGAACCGGATCTTCCTTGGGGACTGCTGCGGCTGCCGCTGGTGCTGCCGCGGCAGCCGCTGCACGGGCAGCATCACGCTGAGCCGCAAGAGCCTGTTCACGACGGAACGCTTCGGCAGCAGCTTCCGCAGCTTGGAGTGCTAGGACTCGAATTCGCGCCGCTTCGGCGTCGCGACGCTCTTGAGCCTCGACTGCGGCTCGCGCAAGCTGCGCCAGTACGCAACACACCGGGCCGTCCTCGTTAACTTGCACCTCGGACAAGGACATCAAAGCGAGACCGACGTCCCGCCCCTTGGCGGCCATCGTCAGGCCGAGTTCAGAACTTGTCGCAACGGCGAGCTCCTCGGTGATGGGGTTTAGGAAGAACACCAAGGAACCGGCTTCGCGAGCCGCCTCTTGCACTTCTCGCAACCGGAACTCGTTCCTCGCCGAACTCCCGCGCGTTCGCGACAGGCTTGTGTGACCCCAAAGCCAGATGTCGACTATGCCCTGCGCCCGGTACGAACGATGACGCTGTTGCCAAGCCGCGACGGTCATGCCCGCGTACTGCACCTCGAAGGCAACCCGCTCGCCACCTGGCAAGGTCAGCATGACGTCAGCCACGTTCGATCGTTGGGTATCAGAAGCGGCTTCGACCTCGATGACTGAGTCCTGGCTGACCCGACGGAGCCATCGTTCAACGACTGCTTTCCCTTGACGATGGTGAACAGTCTCTGCTCCGTGCCTACCCCCTCCCCTGAAGTGCGCGAAGCCGTCTCTAGCTCTGCTCCGAGCGACGGTCGTTAAGTCTGGCGAGCTGCAGTCTTTGATCATGCATCGAAGCTGCGTCTTGGTCCAATCGCGCAACTCTTGTGCGGAACCATCCGGAAGCACGAAGAGTTGGCCGGCTTTGTCCGGGGCGCGATACGCAGCCGCGATTAACCGGGTCTCGCCGTCATCAAGGAAGGCAGCGATCTGTTCACGCGTGTGCAACGCCGTAGTAGCCACTCAGGCACCCTACTTTCGGGCACCAACTACGGAGCGAGCGAGCGCTAGTCTCGCCCCATGCCGGAGCGCACCACGTACCTGCTGATCGACGGCGAGAACATCGACGCCACGCTCGGCGTCTCGATCCTCGACCGCCGCCCGGAGCCGCAGGAGCGCCCCCGCTGGAACAAGGTGCTCGACTTCGCCGAGCGCGCATGGCAGCAGCCGGTGAAGGGCCTGTTCTTCCTCGCGGTCTCGCACGAGCTGCCGGCGTCGTTCGTGCAGGCGCTCATCGCGATGGGCTACCGGCCGGTGCCGCTGAGCGGCGAGGGCAAGGTCGTCGACATCGCGATCCAGAAGACGGCGGATGCGTTGGCCGCACGGGCAGACGACGTCATGCTCGTGAGCCACGACCGGGACTTCGCACTGCAGATGCAGCGCCTAGCCGAGGACGGCGCGCGCCGCGTCGGCATCGTCGGCTTCGGCGAATTCATGGCCGGCGACCTGCGCGACGTCGACGGCATCGAGTTCTTCGACTTGGAGTACGACGTCGCCGCGTTCACGAGCCGCCTGCCGCGCGTGCGCATCATCCCGATCGACGAATTCAACCCGCTCGAATTCCTCTGACCTGCAGCCCTCCGAGGGCTCTCGGGCGCACTCGGATGCGTTGGGCGAGATCGCGCGCGATTGAGGTCGTCGAGCTCGCGAGCGCGTTCCCGCTCATGACGAAGGGCGAGTCCTCGGAGAACGTCTCGACCGGCGTCGACGCCCACTCGCTCCGGCAGCCGCTCGGCGTCGTGTGCATCATCAGCCCGTTCAACTTCCCGGCGATAGTGCCGTTGTGGTTCGCGCCGATCGCGCTCGCGGCCGGCAACTCGGTCGTGCTGAAGCCCTCCGAGAAGGACCCATCGGCCGCGGTGTTCATCGCCGAGCTCTACGCCGAGGCGGGCTACGAGACTGGCTCGAAGCACGGCAAGCGCGTGCAGGCGCTCGGCTGCGCGAAGAACCACATGCTCGTGCTGCCCGAGGCCGACCTCGACGTCACCGCCGACGCGGCGGCGAACGCCGGCTTCGGCTCGGCGGGCGACCGCTGCATGGCGATCTCGGTGGTCGTCGCGGTCGAGTCGATCGCCACGAGCTGCAGGCGAAGATCGCAGAGCGGATGCAGGGCATTCGCACCGGGGACGGCACGCGCGACAACGACATGGGCCCGCTCATCTCGGCCGCGCACCGCGACAAGGTCGTCGGCTACAACGGCACCGCCGAGGGCGATAGCGCGACGGTCGTGGTCGCGGTCGTGACCGGAGGTCGACGGCGACCCGAACGGCTTCTGGGCGAACCCCACGCTGCTCGACGAGGTGCCGACGGAGTCGAAGGCGTACCAGGAGGAGATCCTCGGCCCGGTGCTCCGATCGTGCGAGTCGCCTCGTACGAGGAGGGTCTCGAGCTCATCAACGCGAACCCGTTCGGCAACGGCACGGCGATCTTCGCGAACGACGGCGGCGCCGCGCGCCGGTTCCAGAACGAGGTGCAGGTGAGCATGGTGGGCGTGAACGTGCCGATCCCGGTGCCCGTCGGCTACCGCTCGTTCGGCGGCTGGAAGCAGTCGGCGTTCGGCCAGGGCAAGGCCTACGGCAAGCACGCGTTCGACTTCTACACCGTGAGAAGGTCGTCACGAGCCGCTGGCTCGACCCGAGCCACGGCGGTCTGAACCTCGGATTCCCGAGCAACTGACGCACAGCCAGACTGCGGATGCGTCGGCGCGGAGGAGCTCGGACGTCTCAGCGAGCTGCACCATCGGACCGAGCATCTCCATGAGCGCGAGGGCCTGTGCGTGGGCGACGTCCGTCGCACCCGCGCAGGCATCCGTCACGACGGTGACCCGCCCGCCCGCGTCGACAGCCCCGAGCACCGTCGAGAGCACGCAGCAGCCGCTCACGACGCCTGCCACCAGCGGGTCGTGCCCGTCGGTCGCGGCGGCGAGCGCGTCGCCCCCCTTCGAGAACGTCGGTAGGGTGATGACGGCGTCGTCGTCGCCGGGCGTGCGGGTGAGTTCCCACACGGCCGAGTCCGGCTCCTCGCGGCAGCCCGACCAGCGGTCGTAGTAGCCGCGCCAGCTGCCGTGCTTGGCGGGGTCGCGCACGAAGCACGTCCGCAGCACGGGGCCGGATGCCGCCTCGACGAGCCGCTCGATGCGCTCGGCCGGCGCGTCGTAGCCGGGCGTCGCCCACTCGCTCTCGCGGAAGATTTGCTGCATGTCGATGGCGACGAGGGCGGTCATGCACCGCCAGTCTCACGCGCGGGCTCCGCCGCGCACCCGGCGCTGTTCGCCTCCACGCACCTCGGCATCAACATCCTCTCGAACCAGCAGCGCGACACCCTCGCCAAGTTCGCGGGGAAGTCGCTCGAAGAACGCCGTCAGCGGCAGCGGCCTGACCGCGTCCAGCGACGCATCGAACGACAAGCCGCTGCCGGCCGCCTGGAACGGGAGGAACGCCCGCAGCCGGAAGCGCGCCCACAGCGGCGCGTGCACGCGCAGCTGCCACAACAGATTCGCCGGAATCGCAGCGGCGATGCGTCGGCCTCCCGCCGCCGATCGCGATGGCGGTCCGGCTCGGCCAGCACGTGCAGCAGCGCAATGAGCTCGGGGAGCTCGCTCGGCGCGATGACGACGTCGTCCGCGCGCGCACCTCAGCGACGTCCACCCACTGCACCAAGGTCATGGCGGGGTGCGACTAGAGCCGACGATCGCTTAGATTGGGACAGGTTGGATCCACCGCCAGTGCGTCGTGAAAAACGCTGCACATGCCCGCACCTGCGGCTAGGGTTTAAGAAACCGGGCCAAACCCGGTCAGACTCGGTGCAGGAGGCGTCTCGTGACTGAGCCCTGGCTGTCGGCAGACGACATCGCCGCGCATCTCGGCGTAAGGAAAGACACCGTCTACGCCTGGATTGCGGAGAAAGAGATGCCCGCCCACAAGGTCGGTCGCCTCTGGAAGTTCCAGGCGAGCGAGATCGACGAGTGGGTGCGGAGCGGCCGCGCCGGGACGGCGGATGAAGAGTGAGCGGCGCGGTGGCTCACCGGGGCTCATGGCACGATGTGGGGGAGGCGCGATCCGATGAGGCTTAACCTCAAGTCCGTCGAGCACCGCGTCAGGCCGCTCGGTGGACGTAGCCACTACGACCGCGAGTTCATCTTCGAGCTGCTGGCTGCCTACGGACGCTCGTCGAGCAACATCACGCGACTGCGCAACGGCTCGCTCAACGTTGCCGACGATCCGTCGACCGAGGTCGCGCAGAAGAACGTCATCTACTTCAAGGAGACGACGGACGATCTTCTGGCCGTGATCGATGAGCTCCGCAGCGCCCCGACCGTGGTTCGCTACAACACTCGCTTCGTCGTCGTCACCGACTACGAAGAGCTGCTGGCCGTCGACACGAAAACGAACGACTCGCTCGCCATTCCGATCTCGGACATCGACAAGCACTTCACATTCTTCCTACCCTGGGCGGGCATGGAGAAGGCGCAGTACGTTGCCGAGGCCCACGCGGATGTCAAAGCCGCGGAGCGGATGGCGAAGCTATTCGACGAGTTGCTGGCGCTAAATCCCGAGCTCAACACCACAACGATCGGGCGTCACGCGCTCAACGTCTTCTTCGCGCGGCTGCTCTTCTGTTTCTTCGCAGAGGACACCGGCATCTTCAAAGAGGGGCAATTCACCGAGGCCGTTGGTACGCTGACGCAACCTGATGGCTCGGATGCCCACCAGTTCCTAACCGACCTGTTCACGGCGCTGGACACCGCCGAACCAGCCGACAAGCCCGCTCATCTTGCGAGCTTCCCCTACGTCAATGGGCGCCTGTTCACGGTCGAGGAACATCACACGGTGCCGGCCTTCAACAGGAGAGCTCGTGATCTGCTGCTGGAGAGCGGTCGGCTGCTCTGGAACGAGATCAACCCCGACATCTTTGGTTCGATGTTCCAGGCAGTCGTGACGCCTGGTCAGCGCTCCGATCTCGGGCAGCACTACACGTCGGTGCCGAACATCCTCAAGACCATCGAGCCGTTGTTCCTCGATGGACTCAAGGAGCAGTTCGATGCTGCCTTCGACAGCGCGCCCAAGCTGGAGGCACTGCTGCGGCGAGTCGCGCAGATCAAGGTCTTCGACCCCGCCTGTGGCTCTGGCAACTTCCTCGTCATCGCCTACAAGGAGCTGCGCAAACTCGAGCACGCGATTCTGGAGCGGCTCGCACAGCTCGATAGCCGTCACCAGACGCTGTACGCCGAGTCGAAGATCAACATCGAGAACTTCTACGGACTGGAGCTGGACGACTTCGCGGCCGAGGTCGCGATCCTCTCACTCTGGATCGCCAAGCACCAGATGAACCGGGAGTTCTTCGAAAAGTTCAAGCTCAACATCCCCCTTATCCCGCTGAAGGAGACGGGCCAGGTCAAGCAGGGCAACGCCGCGCGAATCGACTGGAACACGGTCTGCCCAAACGACGGTGTTGAGGAGATCTACCTCATCGGGAACCCGCCCTACGCCGGCTCAAGCATGCAGTCCGCCTCGCAGAAGGACGATTTTGGTTATGTGTTCGGGCGTCGGACGTTCTCAAAGAACCTCGACTACATTGCTCTGTGGTTCGTCAAGGGCGCCGACTACATCCGCGGCACGAGGGCTGAACTCGCCTTTGTGACCACGAACTCGGTTGCCCAGGGCGAGCACGTCGGACTCATGTTCCCGACGATCTTCGACATGGGCCTGGAGATCGGGTTCGCCTATACGTCGTTCAAGTGGGAGAACAACGCCAAGCGCAACGCTGGCGTAACCGTTGCAGTGATCAACCTCCGAAACCCCAAGCCCGGGCCAAAGTATCTGTACACAGAAAATCTACGGGTCGAGGCGTCGCGAATCAATGGCTATCTTGCTGACGGGCCTTCGGTCCTGATTCAACGCGAATCTCGCCCTCGTTCGCGCGCGCTGGAGCGGATGGTGCGTGGCTCACAGGCTTCTGACCAAGGCTGGCTCATTCTTGAGGCTGAACAGCGGGACGAAATGCTTAGAGAAGCGCCTGAAGCGAGCAAGTTTCTGAAGCGTTACGTAGGGTCATCCGAGTTTATCAATGACATCGAGCGCTATTGCCTATGGATTGAAGATGCAGATGCGGGTGAGGCGACTCAGATCCCAAGTATCGACGCGCGGCTGAGAAAGGTGGTGGAATTTAGAAGCGGTCGAAACGATAAGTCGACCCGGGATTTCGCGGCGCGTCCTTGGCGCTTCAAGCAGCCTGCTTATAAGCCAACTGCGTCGGTCGTCGTTCCGAGTACTTCCTCAGAACGACGTAAGTACATTCCGATCGGATACCTCCCTGCGGGCTACGTTGTGTCGAATGCCGCCTATGTTGTCTATGACGCTCAACCGTGGCTTTTTGCGCTCCTGACGTCGCGCATGCATATGGTTTGGACGAGAGCCGTCGCAGGACGGATGAAGACCGACTTCCGCTACACGAACACAATCGTCTATCACAACTTCCCGGCACCGTCCCTGGCAGCCTCCGCCAAGGAGCAGCTCGCTGAAGCCGCCTTCCGCGTGCTCGACGTGCGCGAGTACCACTCCGAGAAGACGCTGGCGGAGCTGTACGACCCCGACCTGATGCCCGACGACCTCCGCCTGGCCCACCAGGAGCTGGACGAGCTCGTGGACGCGGCTTACCGCAAGCGCGGCTTCGACGGCGACGAGGAGCGACTGTCATACCTCTTCGGTATGTATGAACAGATGACTGCCGAGGAGAGCGCAAGTGACTGAGATCAAGAAGCCGACGAACATCGCGAACGTCACGTATGCGCAGACCGGAAACAGTGTGCACACCAACGAGCTCGGCATGCGCGAGATGCAGCAGCGCGTCTGGGAGCAGCGCGGTACGCAGTACCTGCTCGTCAAAGCACCGCCGGCCTCGGGCAAGTCGCGAGCCCTCATGTTCGTCGCGCTCGACAAGCTCTACTACCAGGGCCGGAAGAAGGTCATCGTCGCCGTACCCGAGCGGTCCATTGGCGGATCGTTCTCGACGACGAACTTGAGCCGTTTCGGCTTCTTCGCGGACTGGGAGATTAAGGAGAAGAACAACCTCTGTACGCCCGGCTCGTCGTCGGGCAAGGTGCAGCAGTTTATTGATTTCCTGGAGGGGCCGGACGCCACCCTCGTCTGCACCCACGCCACGCTGCGCTTCGCCTACGAGAAGCTGCCCGCTTCTGCGTTCGACGGCGCGGTGCTCGCCATCGACGAGTTTCACCACGTCTCGGCTGATACTTCCAGCAACCGTCTGGGTGACCTGCTCAAGGGCGTCATGGCCGGATCGGATGCGCACATCGTCGCGATGACCGGCTCGTACTTCCGAGGCGACTCGGTGCCGGTGCTTCTGCCGGAGGACGAGGCGAAGTTCACTCCGGTCACGTTCAACTACTACGACCAGCTCAATGGCTACGAGCACCTCAAGTCGCTTGGCATCGGGCACCACTTCTACCAGGGCCGTTACACGAGCGCGATCCACGAGATCCTCGATCTCGACAAGAAGACGATTATCCACATCCCGAGCGTCAACAGCGGCGAGTCCACCAAGGACAAGATCGAGGAGGTCGGCTTCATCCTCGATGCCATCGGCGAGGTCATTTCGACCGAGACCGAGGAATCGAATGTCATGCGGATTCGCCGCCGCGACAACGGCGAGCTCGTGCGCGTGGCGGATCTCGTCGACGATACCGACCAGATCGCCCGTGCTGAGACGCTCCACTACCTGACCTCGGTCGCCTCGAAGGAGCGTGATGCGGTGGACATCATCATCGCGCTCGGCATGGCCAAGGAGGGCTTCGATTGGCCCTTCGCGGAGCACGCCCTGACCGTCGGTTACAGGGCGTCGCTCACCGAGGTCATCCAAATCATCGGGCGAGTCACGCGCGATAGCCCCGGCAAGAAGCACGCTCAGTTCACCAACCTCATCGCCCAGCCGGACGCGACCACCGATGAGGTGAAGCTGTCGGTCAACAACATGCTCAAGGCGATCACCGCCTCGCTACTCATGGAGCAGGTGCTGGCACCGAACTTCACGTTCAAGACGAAGACCGGCAACGACGACGCCCCGCAGCCGGGAGAGCTCCGGATTAAGGGGTTCAAGGAGCCGTCGACCGATCGAGTGAAGCAGATCGTCGCCACCGACCTGAATGACCTCAAGGCGACCATCCTGCAGAACGACACCTTCGTCAAGGCCGCGGCAGGCAACCTCGACGCCGAAGTCAACAACAAGGTGCTGATCCCGAAAATCATCCGGGAGAAGTATCCCGACCTCAACGAGACCCAGATAGAGGAGCTGCGTCAGCAGGTCGTCGTCGACTCCGTTATCAAGAACGGCGAGGTGCGCGAGGTTGGCGACAAGCGGTTCATCAAGATGTCGGACAAGTTCGTCAACATCGATGACATCGACATCAATCTAATCGACAAGGTCAACCCGTTCCAGCGCGCCTTCGAGGTGCTCTCGAAGTCGGTGACGCCGCAGGTGCTGCGCATCATTCAGGACACGATCACGGCGACCCGTGTCGAGATCACCGAGGAAGAGGCGCGGCTGCTCTGGCCGAAGATTCAACAGTTCGCCAAGGTCAACCGACGCCAACCCGACGTACGCAGCGATGACCCGACCGAGAAGCGTTACGCCGAAGCGCTGCTGTTCCTACGCAAGAAGAAGCGCGAGCACGAAGCCCAGCAGAGGTTGCAGGAGTCATGAGCGATAACGACTTCCAGAGCATCTTCGACTCGGACGAAGACGGCCTCCTCGACACCCCAGAGAAGGCTCCCAAGCTCACCAGTGCCGACCGGCTCGAGCGGTCGTTCCTTGAGATCGTCGAATTCTACCGCGAGCACGAGCGGCCACCGCGCTCGGACACCAGAGAGATCGCGGAGCGCAAGCTCGGTGCACGTCTCGAAGGCATCCTGGCCAGCGACGACAAGAGCGCGGGGCTCAAGCACCTGGACGAATTCGGCTTGCTCGTCGAGCCGGAAGCGCCGGCCTCCCTCGATGATCTCCTCGAAGGTGACGATCTCGGGCTGCTCGACGACGACAGTGGGCTTCTCGATACCTCCGATCTGCCGCAGCGTAAGAGCCCGGAAGCATCGGCCGACGCGGCCCAGCGTGTGCGCGCAGAGGACTTCGAGCAGTTCGAGCCGCTGTTCCAGCAACAGCATGCAGAGCTCGCAAACGGCGCATCAAAGCTGGTGGCGTTCCCGGGGATGCAACACATCGTCGAGGGCGCGTTCTTCGTCCTCAATGGTGTGATGCTCTTTATCGCGGATGTTGGCGAGACCGAGTACAAGACCACCACCGTTCGCGTGAACCGCCGGGAACGGCTGCGCGTCATCTTCGAGAACGGGACCGAGTCCTCGATGTACCGACAGTCGCTCGGCATCCGCATGGGCGAGGGGCACGGCCAGGCTGTCGTTCCGGCAGAGTTCGAGTCAGTCCTGGCCGATGACGTCGCAACCGGCTACGTATACGTCCTGCGCTCGCTCAGCGACGACCCGCTGATCCAGGAAGTTCCCGACCTGCACAAGATCGGCTTCTCACGCGGCCCGGTCGAGAAACGCGTCGCTCACGCCGAGAGACAGCCGACATACTTGATGGCCCCTGTTGAGGTCGTTGCCAGCTACCGCACCTACAACCTCAAGACCTCGGCGCTCGAACATTTGCTGCACCGCGTGTTCAGCGACAAGCGCCTCCGTGTCAGTCAGGTTGGTAAGGACGGCCGCGTTTACGAACCCTCCGAGTGGTACTCCGTCCCTCTGCGTGTGATCGACCAGGCCATCGAACTGATTACGTCGGGCGACATTGTCGACTACGAGTACGACACTGAGGCTAGAGAGCTTCGGCTCCGCTGATGACGGCTATGAGCACAGAACACGGCGAGACTACCGAGGGAGATAGCAGGTGAAGTAGCTCGATGTTCTGCCGCGCTCGCCGCCCCGGTGTCGCAGCTGTCGTACGAGGGGCAGCTGCGCTCGCTCGCACGCACGCGGCCGCGCGCTCGAAGGGGTGACGGCTGGTCTGCACGCGGTGCCTGTGCATCACGCAGGGAACGCGACCGCCTCACGCAAGGAGGCAGCGGCGGTCGTCGCGCTCGTGTCACAGCACCTCGGGCTCACCTGGACGCCCGGCGAGGGCCAGCCGTCGCGACCTCTGCTCCAGTCCGACGTGATCGTAATCACGCCTTACAACGCACGGGTGGAATCCGTGCGGCGCGCGTTGGACGCACGAGGGTTGACGGACGTGCCGGTCGGCACGGTCGACAAGTTCCAGGGCCGTGAGAAGGTCGTCGCTATCGTCAGCCTCGGCGCCTCGGACGCGACCGAGGCACCGCGCGGCATCGACTTCCTCCTGAACCGCAACCGCCTCAACGTCTCAGTCTCGCGGGCGAGGTGGGCAGCCTCGCCTTGTCCACTCCCCGCCCTTGCGGACCACCTGCCGCGCACGCTGGAGGGGCTGGCGACGCTGAGCCGGTTCACGAGCCCGGTGTGCGCGGGATCTTAGCGGGCGGCTGCGACCGGACTCGCGCTCGGCCCGGCCGAGACCGACGATGAATGCAGCGCCAGCGCCAAGCGTCGAACCTCTGCGTCGAGAGCCGCGGGGGCGCCGCTCACGTCGACGGCGTGAACGATGACACGCTTACGGGCAACGCCGATGCGCAACTCAACCGTCTCCACCTCCCGGGCGACGTAGATGAGGTGAGCAGCCTCAAGGCCTGCGGCCGTCGCGTAGGCGAGCGCCTGATAGATGTCAGCATTCGGCGGCGAGGCCGAAGTGTCACCGTGCCGCTTGTACTTCGTGTCGGCGACCCCGACGACTCGACCCTCCCGCTTCAGGACGATGTCCGGTCGCATCCTCACTCGGCCTTCGTCGTCGAGCCGCCAACGGCTCGCCTGCAACTGCACCGAGATCTCGGTCGGCTGCAGGTGGTCGCGGAGCCGATGACCTATGAACGACTCGAAGAGCGCCGCCGGCTCGACGACGAAGGCGCCTCCCGCGCGCCGACCAGCCGAACGCGTCCATGACGCGGACCGTAAGATCCACTCTGCGATTCGCAGGGCTGACTCGTAGTGCGCTGTGCGCCGATCCGGGACCACATTGTCCGCCAGCGCCGCCCTGGGCGACAAAGCGGTCACCGAGGCGAAATCGACGAGCGCCGCGCGCAGTCGACGTTGCAGCGCCGGAGGCAAACCGGCGAACCGTGCTGCGACGCGCAAGGCAGCTGCGAGGATACGGTTCTCGAGGACGTCCTCGGTGAAGTCATCGAATCGGATCTCGGCGGGCAAGAGCCTACCGGGCCGGCGTCTGATCTGATGCACCACATCCCACCGACCACGAAGGACGGTGGATGACTCTTCAGTGCCTCTGTAGCCCTTCACCAAGCCGCCCCGCGTCGCGTGAGCGACCGCCTCGAGGAGCGCGGCGGCGAAGGCACTCGGTATAGCGACATCGGAATCAACGGCGATGTGGGTCCCCGCTAGCGCGAGCTGAGCGTGACCAGCCGATGCCATGTACACCAGCGAGCGGATCGGCACTTTCGGAATGAACTCCACGATCTGGCCGCCGAGATCGACGATCCCGACACGTCGCACATCGCTGATGTGCCAGACGCCCGATTCCAGCGTGGGCGTGAGTGCACAGACGTCGAGCGACTGAAGGAGGGCGGCCTCTGTCGGAGCAAGGCGCACCGATGTCGTTCCCAGTTCCGAGACGCGCACGTGCGGCGACTGGGGTGACGTTCGAGTAATCACTCCACCTCGACCGCCCCGCGGCTCCCGTCACTGGGCGGTTCTGAAGTTCGCTGACGCAGCTGCGCCAGTAGCACCTCCAGACCGAACGTTGCACTCACGTCGATCCCCGTACCGAGGTGGCGATCTTCCAGCAAGGGCAAGATGCTCTCGTTCCACACGGACCTGAGCCTGCTTGGCGTGATCGGCTCTTCGAGCAGCAGGTGGCTCGGGCCGATCCGATCTTCGCGGTCGCCGATCGATGCGTTGAGCTCGTCGAAGAGCTGCGCGATCGGCTGTTCCTGGGGATACCGCTGTTGCCAGCGATGGAGGATGCCGTGCAGTGGGGCAACGTCTGGATGCAACTCGAAGAATGAGAACCGGCGCCGCATCGCGGAGTCGAGCAGCGCGATCGACCGATCGGCCGTGTTCATCGTGCCAATGATCAGCACGTTCGGGGGCAGCTGGAACGTCGATCCCCCGCTGTCGCCGGAACCGGCGTACAGCACGTCGATCGGGTCATCGCGGTACTCGAGCAGATAGTAGAGCTCGCCGAACACCTTCGAGAGATTCGCTCGGTTGATCTCGTCGATTAGCAGTACATGCGCAAGCTCGGGGTTCCGTCTCGCGTCGTCAGCGATTCGCCGGAGTGGACCCAGCGAGAGCTCGAATCGCAACTGCCCGTGCGCGTCCGCGACCGGACGATAGCCGGCGAAGAAGTCCTCATATGTGTACGACGGATGGAACTGGATACGCTTCGTTGTCTGGGTGTCGCCGATCGCGTCCGCGAGCGCACGAGCGACGAAGGTCTTGCCTGTGCCGGGCGGGCCGTAGAGGATCACCTGACCGCGACGGTGCAGCGCGTCGAGCACCGAATCGAACCAGACAGCGTCGAGTTCGAGCCGTTGCGCGAGCGCCGCAGTGTCGATGTCGCGCGGCGCGAACCCTCGCGCGTCGAACTTGATGGGCTCAGCTTCCAGATCGCGCACCGGTTCGTCCGGGTCGGTCGGAACCGGTGCTTCTCTGGGTTGCCATCTGTCAAGCAAAGGAGAGGAATAGAAGTTGATCGGGCTGTGCTCCTTCACCTGCAGCGCCCGGACGATCGCGAACAGATCCTGGTCGAGGTCGCCTGTCGCATCGCCACCGAGCTCGCCGATGAACGCCGTCACTATTCGCTCGCGATGCTGTTCGGAGACCACGGGGCCGAAGTACGACGGATGCACCAGGTATAGCAACGCGTACCGCTGCGTCGGGAAGGCATCACCGGTGACCGCACGCACTATGTCCCGGAACGCGATCGGCTCGGCGAGCGCTTGCTCTCGTTGCTCCTCAGTCAGCGCAACCCAACTCATGGCAAAGTCGAGAAGGAAGGTGACGGCCTTATTCACGCCGGAACTCATCGCTGGCCCGGGATTGAAGGACCCGCCGCCAAACGCCTCGTCGATCATCCGGGGCAGCTCGACCGGATGGGACATGAACTGCAGGACCGCATCGACGCGCTTGCGCTTCTTCGCATGCCCCATTCCAGAGATCGGGAGCATCTGAAGCGTCACGACCTCCGCCATGAGGAGCTTCATGTCGTCGGTGGCGTCGGCGAGCTGCATTTCGAGGTTCTGCACGAAGTCCCGATCCGGAGTACGTTCCGAGGCCGCCCACAGACGGTGGAGATGTTCTACATTGGCGCGCGACCATACGGTTCGACCATCGCCGAACGCCGATCCGCCTTGCCGCAAAGCTCGATCGACGAACATGTCGGCCGCGGCAAGCACGCGACGCTCGGCGGCCTCCGCTGTAACCCAGTGCACGGGGTAGCCTTCGGCCTGGGCCTCCCGAAGTTTGGCGCGTTGGGCGGCGTAGCGGCGCTGCGCTTCCGCGAAGAGCTCGTCGTCCTCGAACTCCGCCAACGCTGCCAGGCCCGCGGGTGTCACCGCCCAATGGCCTGCCCCGCCAGGACGCTTGCGCAGCCAGCCGGCTACGACCAAGTCAGAACTTGCGAACCGGAAGTCGGTCTCTCCGCGCGGTCTCCCGCTCGAGTTAAGCTCCTGCTCATACGGCGTCAACGGCAGGCGCGCGAGCACCGCGTTCCAGATCTCCGGCAGCGGGATCCAATCACCGTGCGGAGCTCGATCAGCAAGGACCTCGAGGGTCGCCCTCGCTCGCGCCGCTCGCAGAACGTCGTTGACCATGCACTCTCCTGACTCCTCCGTCGATTTGAGTGTATGAGCGAGATCGGCGACAGTCACCACATCGCGACGCTCTGTGACTGTCTGGTGCGAAACCTCTACCTGAGTTGCACGTGATTCTGGTACTCGAAGTGCGTCTTCACCGTCTTAGTGACATCCACATTCTCGACCTTGCCGGACCCAGGAATGAATCCGGCGAACCCGGCGGCCCTCTGTCCGACCTGAGCGGCGGGGTAGACGATCTTGAGGACAGCGTCGTTGCTTGAGTGGTAACAGTAGATCAAGCCGTCGACGGCGGCCGTCAGGCCCTCCCAGTTCCTCTTCGCCCCCATCGCTGGACCGAGAAGATGAACTGTCTGAATACGAGGGCCGCCCGGCTTTGTACCGAGCGTTTCAGCTGCGACGGCCATCACGCGGGCACCGAGACTGTGTCCGATCAATACGTACTCCTTTGCGTCGGTTCTCGCCAGCAGATCTCCAACGACAACCCCGGTCTTGTCAGCGCGAGTCTTGGCAACGTGCCAGGGGTTCCGCGCAAGATCCGCGACCACGAGTGCTGGCCCGACCACGTTTCCGAGCAGACGCGCACCGGCCTTGGTCGCCGCCGCAGCCGCGGCCCTCGTCAGAGCCGTGAGCCCCACTGAGCTCAATGTGCCGGCTGAAGTGAACCCGAAGTGCCGCAGCTCCTTCGACCCCCAGCGAACCCTGTACACCGGAGAGTCCGGATAACGCGCGTCGACCATCGATTTCCAGCCGCCCCATCGCTCTCCGTCGCCCTCACTCAGGAAGCCATTCGCGACGAGCACAGGCACGCCGCCCGACCCAGGTCGCAGCAACTCGATCCTGAAGGACTTGTCCTCCTGCAGGTATGCATTCGCGACGGACGCGCCGAGTGCGCCGCCGACCGCGCCACCGACGGCCGTTAGCACCGCGGTGCCCCCGGCCATGCCCAAGCCCCCCGCCGCTATCGACCCCCCTCCCAGCAGCGCGAGACCATGCGCCGAAGCTGCCGCGCCAGAGAATCCGCCGAACATACCGAGTGACCCGATCGCGCCACCGATGGCTGGCGCTGCAGCGAGCCCGACGGGGACCCCGATGCCGACAGCGGCTACTGCGAGCGCAGCTGCGATCTTCGATGCCCTGTCGAGATCGGGTTCCTCATACTTGAGGAATTCCTCGTACTCATGCAACTCCCCGATCGCGCCATGCGCCTTCTCGAAACCGGGGATGTCGTGACGATGCTCAGCACAGAACATTGGGATCCGGACCGCACCTGGTCCGCGCACGGCCATGTGCCGGCACCCGATGGCAACGCAAGGCAGGGTAGGAGAGCCGCAGCCTCTGCATACATACACATGCATCTGGCCTGCAGGACGGTTCGACTTTCGATGCTCCGTCTTGAAGAAGCACGAAGAACACCAGCCCTGCTTAACATCGAGCAAGGAGACATCATCGGCTACATCCGCGATCCACTGGGCTTGCCGCGCGAACGCATCGGCCTGCTTCTGCGCTAGTTTGCGCAGTTCATCGGCATGTTCGAGTGCCGCCCGCTGCGCTTTCGGGTCGGCGTGGCGCAGTGCTTCAACGCTAGAGATCGCCCGCGCCGTGTACCAGGTCTTGGCGTGCGCCCAGAGATTGCTGTGCAGAGCACGATTCTCCGCCAACGCGCCGCCCTCATCCGCCGCTGGCTGGGTGTCAGCGAGTTCCCCACTGAGGGAAAGCGTCGCTCCCTGATCTGAGGTAATCGCGACGCGAAGACGTTCGCCTTCGTGAAGGTGAACATGGATTGACCTCGGCACGGATCGATCTTGGCACGGTCGGGGCGCCGGCCCCGTCAGCGGTCGTGCATCGCTTCGCCGCAGGTCGAGACGCCCAGCCGCTCGGCTGCCTCCGGCTGAACCCAGACGTAGTCGGTCGCGAGCGCGTGGCTCAGCGGCGAAGGGCAGCTAACCGTCGACTGCGGCATGCCCCGCAGCGGGTGCCGCTTCGGGCACCACCGCCCGATCGAACCGCAGGCCCTACGCGAGCACCTTCGAGATCGATGCAACTTAGACGACGCGCTTCGGGTCGAGCCTCGCGCAGCGACGTCAGCCAGCGCGGCTGGAACGCGAGCATGCCGCAGGGGTCGTCCTCGATGATCTGGACGCTCGCGGCACGTCAGCGCGCGGGTGGCGCCACCGACTGACGCTCGATGAGGTGCTGCTTCAGCACCCGCGTCACCGGCGGGCGGCCGTCGCCGCGCACGCGACGGATGAGCAGCTCCGCCGCCTCCGCGCCGATCTCGTGGATCGGCTGCGCCATCACCGTGATGCCCGGCGTTGCGACGCCCGTCCAATCGGCGTCGTCGAACGCGACGAGCGAGAGATCG
The DNA here is from genome assembly GCF_017565345.1 of Agrococcus sp. TF02-05. Taxonomy (NCBI): domain Bacteria; kingdom Bacillati; phylum Actinomycetota; class Actinomycetes; order Micrococcales; family Microbacteriaceae; genus Agrococcus; species Agrococcus sp. TF02-05. Next base: position 74,896 of record NZ_JAGEKO010000003.1, read on the forward strand.
CGCGGGATCTGCAGGCCGAGCTCTCGCGCAGCGCGGAAGACGCCGAGCGCGATGAGGCTGTCGGAGGCGACGATCGCGGTCACCGGGTCGTCGCTCGTGAGCAGCCGCGTCGCCATCCGCTCGACGCCCTCGCGGCGCGCGTTGAGGTGCACGTGCTGCTCGGGGTGCTCGATGCCGCCCGCGGTCAGCGCATCGAGGAAGCCCTCGACGCGCTCCGCGACCGACGACGTCGGCAGCACAGCTGACCGGTCGAAGTCGGTCGGATGCGTCGTGGTCGAGATGAACGCGATCCGGCGGTGCCCCGCGTCGACGAGCAGCGAGGTCAGCTCGCGCGCGCCGCTCCGGTTCGCGGCGATGACGCTGTCTGCCTCGACGCCCTGCGCCGTGCGGTCGAAGAGCACGAGTGGCCGTCCCGCGTCGACGACGGAGCGCAGGTTCTCGGTCTCGACCGATGATGCGGCAGCGACGAGCAGTCCGTCGACGCGCTTCGCCAGTTGGACGCCGATCGCCTTCGCCTCCGTCTCGAGGTCCTCGTCGGAGTTCGAGAGGATCAGGTCGAAGCCGGCCGCGGCGGCGACGTCGGCCGCGCCACGCGTCGCCTGCGCGAAGAACGGGTTCTCGATGTCGCCGACGACGATGCCGAGCGTGTTCGAACGGCCCGTGCTCATCGTGCGAGCGAGCGCGTTCGGGCGGTATCCGAGCCGATCCGCAGCGCCGAGCACGCGGTCGCGCACGGCATCGCTCACCGCGCCGTAGTCGCCGAGCGCGCGGGCGGCGGTCGCCTTCGACACGCCGGCCGCGACCGCGACGTCGCTGACCGTGACCTCGCGCCGCCCGTTGCCCGTGGTTGCCGGTTCGCTCACCGCTCCTCCGATTCGCATGTTGACGTCTCGCCGTGTCGTGCCGTACTGTCCCAGCAAACGGGTTGAGACCGGTCTCAACATAACCGAGTGAGACCGGTCTCAGCAACGGGACCGACAGCATCCGATGCAGCACCAACGGCGTTGCACCATCGAGAGGATCACCATGAAGCTCCGCCCCACCCACCGCCGCACGGCGATCGCCGCCGTCGCCGCGGCCGCAGCGCTCGCGCTCGCGGCCTGCTCGGGAGGCTCGCCGAGCGCCTCCGAGTCCGCGACCGAGGACAACCCCTACGGCCTGATCACGCCCGGCCAGATCCGAGTCGCGAGCCTCGGCGACGCCCGCCCCTACACGTTCACCGACGAGTCGGGCGAGTTCACCGGCTTCGACGTCGAGCTCTTCACCGACGTGGCCGAGCGCATCGGCGTCGAGGACGTCGTCTTCACCGGCCAGGACTTCTCGGGGCTGCTCGCCGCGGTCGCGAACGGCCAGTTCGACGTCGGCGTCGCGGCGATCGGCATCACCGAGGAGCGCCAGCAGACCGTCGACTTCAGCGACGGCTACCTCGCCGGCTACCTGACCGTCATGGCGAACCCCGACGCTGGCATCGAGGACGAGGCCGACCTCGCGGGCATGCGCCTCGGCGTCGTGCAGGGCACGCTGCAGGAGGCGTACGCGGTCGAGCACTTCACCGACACCGAGCTCGTGCGCTTCCCCGACAACAACGCCGCGATCTCTGCAGTCAACAGCGGCGCGATCAACGCGCACTTCCTCGATTACGAGGCGGCGAAGGAGTACGCCGAGCAGTACGGGCTCGAGAACGCGATCGACATCCCGTCGTTCGACGCTCCCGCCGGCTTCGCGATCGCGAAGAACAAGCCCGAGTTCCAGGCCGCGCTCAACGAGGCGCTCGCCGCCGCGATGGAGGACGGCACCTGGAAGGAGCTCTACGAGAAGTGGTTCCCGGGCTCCCCGATGCCCGAGCAGTACCTCCCGTCGAGCGAGCAGTCGGAGTAATCGAAGCATCGGTGCCTGGCGCGGCGTGACCGCGTCGCGCCGGGCACCACCGAGCAACGGAGCACACCATGGACTGGCTCGACAACCTCATCAAGACCTTCCTCGACTTCGAGGCCATGTGGCTGGTCCTCCCCCAGCTGCTGGGCGTCGGACTCGTCAACACCCTCGTCATCTCGCTCGCGGCGACCGCCATCGGCGTCGTGCTCGGCATGGTCGTGGCGATCATGGGCATCTCGCCGTCGAAGTGGCTGCGGGTCCCCGCCCGCGTCTACACCGACATCTTCCGCGGCCTGCCCGCGATCCTGACGATCCTGCTCATCGGCCAGGGCTTCGCCCGCATCAGCCAGCAGATCTTCGGCCCCTCCCCCTATCCGCTCGGCATCCTCGCGCTGAGCCTCATCGCGAGCGCCTACATCGGCGAGATCTTCCGCGCCGGCATCCAGAGCGTCGACCGCGGGCAGCTCGAGGCCTGCCGCGCCCTCGGCATGAGCTACGGCCGCGCGATGCGCCTCGTCGTCGTGCCCCAGGGCATCCGCCGTGTCCTGCCCGCGCTCGTGAACCAGTTCATCGCGATCGTGAAGGACTCGAGCCTCGTCTACTTCCTCGGCCTGCTCGTCACCGAGCGCGAGCTGTTCCGCGTCGGCCAGGACGCCGCCGTGCTGACGGGCAACCTGTCGCCGCTCGTGCTCGCGGGCGTCTTCTACCTCGTGATCACGGTGCCGCTCACGCACCTCGTGAACTACTTCGACGACCGCTTCCGCACGGGCCGCCGCAAGCCCGCACCGCCGAAGAGCGGACTCGACGAGCTCGAGGAGCTCACGCCCACGCCGGCCCTCACCCACGGGAGCAACACGTGACCTACACCACCCCCGTCCCCATCACCGACGGACACTTCTACGCCGGCTCGAGCCTCGAGCTGCGCGACCTGACCATGGCCTACGGCGACATCGAGGTGCTCCGCGAGGTGAGCCTCGAGGTCGCGCCCGGCACGACGACGTGCATCATCGGCCCTTCCGGCTCGGGCAAGTCGACGCTGCTGCGCGGCGTCAACCGGCTGCACGAGCCGAAGTCGGGCGACGTGCTGCTCGCGGGCGAGAGCGTGCTGACCCAGAAGCCGGATGCGGTGCGCAAGCGCATCGGCCTCGTCTTCCAGCACTTCAACCTCTTCCCCGACCACACCGCGCTCGAGAACGTCGCGCTCGCCGTGCGGCACGTCAAGGGCCTCTCGAAGGCCGAGGCGCGGCGCGTCGCCGAGGCGCGGCTCGAGGAGGTCGGGCTCGCCGAGCGCGCCGACCACCGGCCGCGCGACCTCTCGGGCGGCCAGCAGCAGCGCGTGGCGATCGCCCGCGCGCTCGCGATGGAGCCCGAGGTCATGCTCTTCGACGAGGCCACGAGCGCGCTCGACCCCGAGCTCGTCAAGGGCGTGCTCAACCTCATGGCGCAGCTCGCGCAGCGCGGCATGACCATGCTCGTCGTCACTCACGAGATGGGCTTCGCCCGCAAGGTCGCCGACCAGGTCGTCTTCATGGACGAGGGCCGCGTCGTCGAGGCAGGCGCCCCGAGCGACCTCTTCGAGCACCCGAAGAGCCCGCGCCTCCAGCGCTTCCTCTCGGAGGTGCTGTGATGCCGGCGAGCGCGCCTTCGCCGATCCGCACGGCGGTCGTCGGCTACGGCACCTCCGGCCGCATCTTCCACGCGCCGTTCCTCGCGGCCGATCCCGACTACTCGCTCGACGTCATCGTGACGGCGAACGACGACCGGCGCGCGGCGGCGGATGCGCAGCACCCGGGCGCGCGCGTCGTGCCGACACCGGATGCGCTGTGGGCGCAGGCGGGCGAGCTCGACCTCGTCGTGATCGGCTCCCCGAGCGGCACGCACGCCGAGCTCGCGTCGGCGGCGCTCGAGGCCGGCCTCGACGTCGTCGTCGACAAGCCGTTCGCGACGACCGCGGAGGAGGGCGAGGCGCTCATCGCGCAGGCCGAGCGCCTCGGCCGGCGCATCACCGTCTACCAGAACCGCCGTTGGGACGGCGACTTCCAGACGCTCCGCCAGCTCATCGGGCAGGGCGCGCTCGGCGAGGTGCGGCGCTTCGAGTCGCGGTTCGAGTGGTGGCAGCCCGAGCCGCGCGCCGGCTGGAAGTCGGAGGCGACCGTCGGCGAAGCGGGCGGCATCCTGTACGACCTCGGCACCCACCTCATCGACCAGGCGATGCAGCTCTTCGGCGCCGTCGACGAGCTCCACGCGGAGGTGTTCCGCCGCCGCGCGGGCGCGGCCGCCGACGACGACGTGTTCCTCGCGCTGCAGCACGAGTCGGGCGTCGTGTCGCACCTCTCGATGAACGCGATCGCGCCGACCTTCGGGCCGCGCTTCCACGTGCTCGGCGCTCGCGCCGCCTACACCTCGTGGGGACTCGACGGCCAGGAGCCCGCGCTGCTCGCCGGCGCGCGCCCCGGCGGCGACGGCTTCGGCGAGACGCCCGAGGAGCGCTGGGGCGTCGTCGGCACCGGCGACGACACCCGCCGCGTGCCGACGCTGCGCGGCGACTACGGCGCCTTCTACCGCGGCCTCGCCGAGGCGCTCCGCACCGGCGGGCCGCTGCCCGTCGACCCGGCCGACGCCGTCGCCGCCCTCCGCGTCATCGAGCGGGCGCACGCCGCCTCGGCCGCCCTGCTCTGACCTCCCTCTCACCAGAAAGCGAAGCATCCGCATGACCACCTCCCCCTCCCACGTCGCCGTCCTCGGCGGCGGCATCCTCGGCGTCTCGACCGCCGCGCACCTCGCGCGTGCCGGCGCATCCGTCACGCTCGTGACCTCCGGCGCCCTCGCCGACGGCGCATCCGGCCGCTCGATCGCGTGGCTCAACTCCTCCGGCGACCGCTCGGCCGCCTACCACTACCTGCGCCTCATCGCCCTCGACCGCTACCGCACCTGGAGCGCGCGCCACCCCGAGAGCAGCTCGTACCTGCGCTTCGACGGCGCGCTGAAGTGGGGCAGCGCTGACGAGAGCTTCGCGCAGACGTTCGCCTTCGAGCGGGCGGGCGGCTACGACGCGATCTGGGTCGACCGCGACGACGTCGCGGCGATCGCTCCCGACGTGGACCCGGATGCGGTGGCCGACGAGGGCGCGATCTTCAACCCGGGCGAGGGCTGGGTGAACATGCCCGACCTCATCGCCGCGCTCGTCGACGAGGCCGTCGCGAACGGCGCCCGGCTCATCGAGCAGGCCGGCGATGCCCGCGTCGACGTGCAGGACGGCGCAGCCGTCGGCGTCGTGCTCGGCGACGGGACCCGGATCGCCGCAGACCGGGTCGTGCTCGCGACCGGCGGCTCGGTGCCGGCGCACCTCGCGGCGCTCGACGTCGTCGTGCCCGATGCGACGCCCACCGCGTTCGTGCTCATCACGGAGCCGGTCGAGCAGGAGGTGCGGACGGTGCTCAACACCCCGCGCGTCGCGGTGCGGCCGATGCCCGACGGCCGCCTCGTGCTCGACGCCGATTGGGCCGAGAAGTCGATCATCGTCGGCGACGACGGCGAGATCACCGTGCCCGACGCGTCCGTGCGGGGACTGCTCGAGGAGGGCTCGAAGGTGCTCGCGGGCAACCCGAAGCTCACCGCGCAGCGAGTCGCGGCGGGGCTCAAGCCGATCCCGGGCGACGGCGAGCCGGTCGCGGGCCGCGTGCCATCGATCGACGGGCTCTACACGCTCTTCACGCACTCGGGCGCGACGCTCGGCCTCATCCTGGGCGAGCTGCTCGCGGAGGAGATCGTCACGGGCACGCCGTCGCCGGTGCTCGCGCCGTTCACGCTCGACCGGTTCAGCGGCGAGCAGCAGCGCGACGAGGTCGGCACGGGGGCGTGGGCGCCGGTGCGCTGACGACCGTCGCCTCATGTGAGGAGCCCGGGTTGGACATCGTCCGACCCGGGCTCCTCACTTCGTACAGACCCTGGGCGCGTCAGCCGTCGACGCGCTGCGAGAACCCCAGAGGGTTCTCGTCGCGCAGCGCCTCGGGCAGCAGCGCCGCCGGGAAGTTCTGGAACGCGACGGGGCGCAGGAACCGTGTCACGGATGCGGTGCCGACGGCGGTCGTCGTCGGCGCGGTCGTCGCCGGGTACGGTCCGCCGTGCTGCTGCGCGAACGTGACCGAGACGCCCGTGGGCCACTGGTTCCACAGCACCCGGCCGGCCCGGTCGACGAGCGCGGGCACGAGGCCGCGGGCGATCTCGAGGTCGGCCGCGTCGTCCTCGTCGGCGACGATCGTCGCCGTGAGCTGGCCCTCGAGGCCGCGCGCGACCCGCTCGAGCTCGGATGCGTCGGTGTAGGTGACGACGAGGCCTGCCGGGCCGAAGACCTCGCGCACGAGCGCCTCCGGGTCGTCGAGCACCGCGTCGATCGTCGTGAGCAGCAGCGTCGCCTCGGGCGGCGACTGGCGGCTCGCCTCGCCCTCGCGCAGCACGGAGACGTCGGCGCGGCCCGTCATCTCCTCGAGCCCCGCGACGAAGCCCTCCTGGATGCGGTCGTTGAGCAACGGCGCGGGAGCCGGCACGGCCGCGCCGCGCAGTGCATCCACGATCCCCGACTCCGCCGGCACGAACAGCACGCCCGGCTTGGTGCAGAGCTGGCCCTGGCTGCCCGTGACCGACGCGAGGTACTCCTCCGCGATCTGCTGCGCGCGGCGCGACGCGGCGCCGGGCGCGACGAACGCCGGGTTCACGCTGCCGAGCTCGCCGTAGAAGGGGATCGGCTCGGGGCGAGCGTTCGCGATGTCGAACAGCGCGCGGCCGCCGCCGATCGAACCCGTGAACGACGCGGCCTTGATCGCCGGGTGCTTGAGCGCCTCGACGCCGTGCTGGGTGCCGTGGATGACGAGCACCAGATCGGCGGGCGCGCCGGCCTCGACTGCGGCCTCGCGGATGACCGCGACCGTCGCGTCGGAGACGCGCGGGTGACCCGAGTGCGCCTTCACGAGCACCGCGTTGCCCGCCGCGAGCGCCGCTGCCGTGTCGCCGCCGGCGACCGAGAACGCGAACGGGAAGTTGCTCGCGGCGAAGTTGAGCACCGGGCCGATCGGCACGAGCATGCGGCGCAGGTCGGGTCGCGGGGCGCCCATCGGCCACTCCGGGTCGGGCCGGTCGATGCGCACGTCGAGGAAGTCGCCGCGCTCGACCTCGTCGGCGAACAGGCGCAGCTGGAAGGTGGTGCGCTTGAGCTCGCCCTTCAGGCGGCCCTCGGCGAGCGCCGTCTCCTCCTGCGCGATCGCGATGAGCTCAGCACCGGCCGCGTCGAGCGCGTCAGCGATGGCGCGCATCACGCGAGCGCGCTCCGCGTAGGGCGTCGCGGCCCAGACGGCGGATGCGTCGGCGACCCTGAGGACGGCCTCGTCGGTCGTGCGTGCGATCGTCGTGGTCTCGGTCATCGGATCCTCCAGTCGTCGGCAGGGCACGGGGACTGCACCGCGCCGTCCCCCATTGAAACCGCCGCGCGGCTAGAGTGATGCCATGAGTTCCGATGAACGGAACGCTCCGCGCTCGATGATCGGCCGTGTCGCCGCCGTGCTCGGCGCGTTCAGCGGCGAGCGCCCGGTGCTCGGGGTCAACGACATCGCGCGCTCCGCGGGGCTCGCGAAGTCGGTCACGTCGCGCATCGTCAGCGAGCTCGTCGCCGTCGACTTCCTCGAGCGCGCCGACAACGGCGTGCGGGTGGGCATCCGGATGTTCGAGCTCGGCGAGCTCGCGCAGCGCTCGAAGGAGCTGCGGCAGCTCGCGCTCGCGGCGATGGCCGACCTCCGGCAAGCGACCGGCATGACGGTGCAGCTGAGCGTGCTGAAGAGCCCCGATCAGGTGTACGTCGAGATCCTGCGCGGCCGCGACGCCGACATGCCCATCCGCTCGCGGATAGGCGGGCGAGTGCCCGCCTACGCGACCGCCGGCGGCAAGGCCGTGCTCGCCCACTCGACGGACGAGGTCGTCGCCGGCGCGACGCCCCAGCTCTTCGAGCAGCTCGGCCCCGGCACCGTCACCGATGAGGCGGCGCTGCGCCGCCAGCTCGACGCGGTGCGGGCCAACGGCTTCTCACACGAGGTCGAGGAGTCGAACCCCGGCGTCGAGTGCGTCGCGTGCCCGCTGCTGCGAGCCGACGGTACGCCGATCGCGGCGATCTCGATCTCCGGCCCCGCGCACCGCGCGAACATGCTCCAGTACGCACCCGCCGTCCGCATCACGGCCCTCGGCCTCAACCGACGCATCCGCGCCAACTCCGCCTTCAGCTCGCTGTAACCCGCTCCGCTGACCGGAACGCGGTTTGCGCCGCACCGGCACCGCGGCCCTACGTTGAGCGACGTCGTCAGACATCGACTGCTGCGCACGGCTGCGCACAGGGCCGTCCATCGGCATCGATGCGCAGCGACCGATCAACGAGGAGGCGCCGCGTGAAGGCGATGGTGATGCACGAGACAGGTGCTCCGCTCGTGCTCGAGGAGCTCGAGCTCGACCAGCCCGGTCCCGGCGAGGTGCGCGTGCGCATCGAGGCGGCCGGGGTCTGCCACAGCGACGTCCACTACATCTCCGGCGGCCTCGCCGCCCGCACGCCGATCGTGCTCGGCCACGAGGGCGCGGGCATCGTCGAGGAGGTCGGCGACGGCGTGAGCGGCTTCCGGCCCGGCGACAAGGTCGTGCTCATGTGGCGCCCGCGCTGCGGCGAGTGCGAGTTCTGCCTCACCGGGCAGCCGGCGCAGTGCGCGCTCGGCAAGGTGCACGGCCAGACGAACGGCCTGCTGCGCGGCGGCACGCGCCTCAGCAAGGACGGCGTGCGCTACCACCACCTCATGGGCGACGCCTGCTTCGCCGAGCACGCGGTCGTCTCGCAGGAGTCGCTCATCGCGATCGACAGCGACATCCCGTCGGAGATCGCCGCGATCGTCGGCTGCGCCGTCATCACCGGCATGGGCACCGTGCTCAACAAGATGCCCGACCTGACCGGCAAGTCGGTCGCGATCATCGGCGCGGGCGGCGTCGGCCTCTCCGCCGTCATCGCCGCGCAGCTCGTCGGCGCGGCGCAGATCATCGTCTCGGACGTCGTCGCCGCGCGCCTCGAGAAGGCGCGCGAGCTCGGCGCGACGCACACGATCGACTCGTCGACCGAGGACTTCACCGACCGAGTGCTCGAGATCACCGGCACGGGCGTGCACTACGTGCTCGAGGCCATCGGCCGCCCCGCGACCATCCGCGCGGGCTTCGAGGCGCTCCGCCCCGGCGGCACCGAGGTGATCGTCGGGCTCGGCGCCGTGGGCGAGGAGCTCTCGATCCCGATCAACCTGCTCGTGCAGGGCGACCGCAAGGTCGTCGGCGCGCTCTACGGCTCGTCGAACACGCCCGTGCAGCTGCCCGAGATCCTGCGCCTCTACCGCGCCGGCCGACTGCCGCTCGAGAAGCTGCTCGACCAGTCGTTCCCGCTCGAGGACGCCAACGAGGCGATCGAGCACCTGCGCACCGGCGCGGTCGGTCGCCCCATCCTCGTGCCCTGACCCCCTTCCCCCTTCCCCCTTCACCTGCATCAACGCATCCGCTTTGCTTATCAAAGGAGAGAGCATGACCGCCATCGACGACAAGCCGCCGACGACGCCTGACATCGTCGTCTCGGCCAAGGACCGCCGCCGCGCCCTGTGGGGCAGCGCCGTCGGCTCGACCATCGAGTGGTACGACTACTTCCTGTACGGGACGATGGCCACGGCCGTCTTCAACCTCCACTTCTTCCCGAGCGAGGATCCGGTCGTGAGCTCGATGCTCGCGTTCGCCTCGTTCGCGCTCGCGTTCCTCGTGCGCCCGCTCGGCGGCGTGATCTTCAGCCACGTCGGCGACCGCATCGGCCGGAAGAAGACGCTCGTCATCACGCTGACCCTCATGGGCGTCGCGACGATGCTCATGGGTGTGCTGCCCGACTACGCCGCGATCGGCGTCGCCGCGCCCATCCTGCTGACGCTCCTGCGCCTCGTGCAGGGCCTCGCCCTCGGTGGCGAGTGGGGCGGTGGCCTGCTGCTCGCCGTCGAGTACGCGCCGAAGAACCGCCGCGGCTTCTATGGCGCCGTGCCGCAGATCGGCGCGCTCGCCGGCCTCGCGCTCGGCAACATCGTGACGATCGGCGCTCGCGCGATCTTCCCGGAGGAGGCGTTCGAGTCGTTCGGCTGGCGCATCCCGTTCCTGCTCTCGGGCGTGCTGCTCGTCGTGGGCCTCTGGATCCGCTCGAAGATCGACGAGACGCCCTCGTTCCGCAAGGTGAAGGCTGAGGGCACGACGCAGCGCCTGCCGATCGCCACGGTGCTCAAGAAGTACTGGCGCGAGGTCGTCATCTCGACCGGTGCCAAGTTCGTCGAGACCGCCACGTTCTTCATCTTCGCGACGTTCTCGATCTCCTACGCCACGAGCTTCGGCTACGACTTCGGCGCGGTGCTCGCGTTCCTGCTCGTCGGCGCGATCCTCGGCATCGGCGGCATGCTGTTCTACGGCGGGCTCTCCGACCGCATCGGGCGCAAGAAGGTCTTCCTCGGCGGCTCCGTCGCGGTGGCGATCTTCATCTTCCCGTACCTCGCGATGCTCTCGAGCGGCAACCTGTGGCTCGCAGGCCTCGCGATCATCCTGTCGTTCGCGGTCATCTGGCCGACCTACGGCTCGCTCATCGGCACGGTGCTCGCCGAGAACTTCGCGCCCGAGATCCGCTACACCGGCGCATCGCTCGGCTACCAGCTCGGCGCCGCGATCGTCGGCGGCCCGGCGCCCCTCATCGCGACGGCGCTGCTCGCGGCGTTCATGGGCAGCTGGATCCCGGTGGCGATCTTCGTGGTCGTCTGCGCGCTCGTCGGGTTCGTGTCGGTGTCGTTCGTGAAGGTGCGGCACAACGAAGAGCTCGATGTCTGAGCAGCGCTCCGCTGAGCTGGCCCGGGCGCCCCGCGTGGGCGCCTGGGCCACGCTCGACTCCCCCGTCGCGACCGAGCAGATCGCGCGCACCGGCTTCGACTACGTGTGCGTCGACGGGCAGCACGGGCTGCTCGGCTACGACGCGCAGGTGCGGGCGCTGCTCGCGGTCGCGGCGGGCGGCGCGACGCCGTGGGCGCGCGTGTCGACGAACAGCGCGGCCGAGATCGGGCGCGTGCTCGACGCCGGCGCGCGCGGCGTGATCGTGCCGCTCATCGACACCGCCGACGAGGCGCGCGCGGCTGCGGAGGCGGCTCGCTACCCGACCTCCGGCGGGTGCCGCTCCTACGGGCCGATGCGGCTGGGCCCGCACTTCGGTGCGACGCCGGAGGAGACGGATGCTTCGGTCACCGTGCTCGCGATGATCGAGACGGCATCGGGGCTGGCGGAGCTCGAGGCGATCCTCGACGTCGACGGCATCGACGGCGTGTACGTCGGGCCGTACGACCTCTCGCTCGCGCTCGGCGCGCGAGTGCCGTTCGAGGACGAGATCCTGCCGCGGCTCGATGCCGAGCTCGACCGGGTGGCTGCGGCGTGCCGCGAGCGCGGCAAGATCGCCGGTGTGCACTGCGCCGACGGCGAGCAGGCAGCGCGACGCATCGAGCAGGGCTTCACGATGGTGACTGCCGCGACCGATGTGGCGTCACTCCGGGCAGACATGCAGGCGCAGCTCGGCGCGGCGACCGGCGCACAGCTCGAAGCATCGCGAGCGTACTGACGCGCGGTCGGACGTCAGGAAGGGCGGGCTCCTCGGAGCCCGCCCTTCCTCGTCTCAGTCCAGCGCCCCGTCCCCGGAGTAGCCGACGACCTCTCGGCTCTCGAGCATCGGGATGATCTGCATCCTGCCGATCGACGCGAAGTGCGCGCTCTCACGGTGCGCGGCGAACGCATCCGCGTCGTCGTAGACCTCGACAATCGTGAAGACGTTCGGGCGCTCGAGATCGCGCGCGATCGAGTAGGAGATGTTGCCCGGCTCCTGTCGACTCTCGGCCGCGAGCGTCGGCAGCAGCTGCGCGACGCGGTCGGCGGCATCGGGCTTGGCGGTGTAGGTCGCGATCGCGACGAAGTGCTCAGTCATGGTGATTCCTCTCGACCGGTGCAGTTCCAACAACACTCCTCGGGGCGTCAGGCCGCGAGCCCGCCCCCGCAGTCGCGGCAGGTCGCCGCGACCGGCACCACCATGAAGCAGTGCGGGCAGGTGGTCTCGCGCATGCCGCTCGCGGCTGGCGCTGCCTTTGGCGCGGCCGCGCGAGTGCGGGCCGGGCCCTCGGCACGCGCCGGGCGAGCGGTGCTGGCGGGCAGCGGCGCGAGCAGCGTCGGGGCGCCGCCGTCGTCCGGCATCGCGGCGCCGAAGAACCGGTAGCACTCGAGCCGATCCTGGGCGGCGACGCGCTCGCGCGTGGGCGCATCAGTGCCGGCCGGCACTCCGGCGTAGTCCTCCGCGACGCGGCGCTCGGCCGTGACGCACAGCGACGTGAGCCGGGGCTCTCCGCGCCGCTCCGCATCCGTCGCCACCGCGCCGAGCACGCGCGGGACCCACTCCTCCGGCGGCTGGTTCGTCGTGATGCCGGCGCGAGCCTGGACGCGACCGCTCAGCGCCTCGAACGACAGCCACGCCCCGTACTCGCCGGCGGTCTCGATGAGCGCGTCGCGCGCGGCGGGCCACCACCGCCGGATGGCGTCGGCTTGCGAGACGTACTTCCCGTTGGCGAGCTCTGGCATCCCTCAACCGTATCGACGGCGGCTGGGCAGGCGCGCCGCGGCGGAAGCTACCTACCGATGATCGGCGGGGCGACGCGCGGCGCCTCCGCTCGGCGGCGCGCGACGGCGATCATCCACTCGACGACGAGCGCGAGCCAGCCCCCGAGCCAGGCGATCGCGGCGAGTGCGGCGACGCCGTTCGAGATGTCGTTCATGGGCGAGCCGCTCCCCGTCTGGCCGACGACGAGGCCGAGCGTCGATGCCACCGACTCGCTCGTGTCACCGCCGTCGACCACCGTGAAGCCGACCACCATGACGGCCACCGAGGTGAGCCACGCCCAGATGATCGCGCGCGTGCGGTGGCCGGGTGCGCGCAGCGCCCCTCGCCGGCGCAGCATGCTGACCGCCGCGGTGATGACGGCCGCGTAGCCGAGCAGCCAGATCGGGAACGAGAAGACCATCCCGACGAGCAGCCAGCCGCCCGTCGGCAGCTTGAGCGCGATCGCGACGAGCGGCGCGACGATGGCGACCCAGCCGGCGACGACGAGCGGGACGTCCGAACGGGGTGCAGGGCTGCCGGATGCGTGCATGGGGAAAGCGTGCCGCATCCGTGCCGCTCGTGGCGCATCCGGCACCGACGTGCGCAGGCATCGCTCTAGAGTGCGAAGGGAGAGGCGGCCTCAAGGGCTGTCGGAACGATCGAGGAGGGTGTGCGTGGCACGAGCCGGCATTCGCGATCGGTGGCGCGAACTGAACGCCGCTCGCCCCGGACCCGGACCGCTCGCAGTGTGGGCGCTCGCACTCGGCCTCGGTGCGGGGCTCGGCCTCATCACGGGCGTCGGCAACGGCGCGCTCATCCGCGCCGACGCGCCCGCCCGGTCGGATGTCGCCGCGAGCGCCGCGGCGGTCGCATGGGCGGAGCGCACCTTCCCGACGTTCGAGCCGGTCACCGTGCACGGGCGAGGGGATGCGGACGTCGAGCTGCCCGCGCACGCCGGGATCATCTCGGCGACCTATCGCGGCGACGACGACTTCAACGTCGTCGTGGTAGATCGCTTCGACCGGATGACCGACGTCGACTACGCGGTGAGCACCGTCGGCGCCTACCGCGGCCACACCGCGTTCGGCTACGACTCGAGCGACGCAGTCGCCCTGCGCGTGACCGCCGACGACGGCGCGTCGTGGAACCTGACCATCTCGCCCATCGCCTCCGCGCCCGGGTTCACGAGCGCAGGCACGGGCGACGCCGTCCTCCTCCACGAGGGCGAGCCCGCGACGATGACCGCGATGCACGGCGGCGAGAGACCCATCCTCATCACGGAGCTGACGGGAGACGCGGATGCGACGTCGACGTCGCTGCTCTTCAACGAGTCGGCGGTCTCTGGCGAGCCGGCGCGACTCGGCGCCGGACCATCCCTCGTCGTCGTCGAGGCGGTGGGCGACTGGAGCCTGACGATCGACTGAGCAGTAGGACTCGTGCCGCGCTCACGCGGCGTCCAGGGTTCCGGGGGACGCTGGAGCGCGGACAGCACGTGCACCGCGACCGGAGGCGACCATGAACGACGCAGCGCGACCCGACGCATCCGCCGACGCCCACGGCAACCTCTCGACCTACCTGAACGAGCACCTGCTCGCCTCGGAGGGCGGCGTGAAGGCGTTCCGCGCGGCGGCGAAGACGTTCGAGGGCACGCCGCACGAGCAGGTGCTCGTCGCGCTCGCCGAGGAGGTCGACCGCGACCGGCGGGATCTCGCGAAGATCATCCAGCAGCTCGGGTACCGGCCGAAGGGCTGGAAGCGGGCGCTCACGCTGCTGCTGCGCGCGGGCGGGAGCGTCAACCCGGTCAACCTGCTGCGCATGCGGCGCAGCTCGATGACGCAGCTCGAGCTCGACTTCCTCACCGGCGCGGTGCGCGGCAAGCTCTCGATGTGGCAGGCGCTCATCGAGCTGTCGGCCTCGGACTCGCGGTTCGATCGGGCGCTGCTCGACGACCTCGTGCGGCGGGCCGAGCACCAGATCGCCGAGGTGCAGCGGATCAGCCACGAGACGGTGCGGGAGCGGTTCGCGTAGCGCCGGGCTGAGCGCAGCGCCCCGGCGACAGGCCGCGTCGCGTGCGCCAGGCGGCTGGCGCGCGTCCATAGGGTGGCGGGATCGGGCAGTCCCGAGCCTCCCAGCGGCTCGACGGCGCCCTCGAACGGAGACCTCCATGCCGCCAGCGCCTCGAGTCGTGCGCTCGCGGTCGGCTCGGGCGCGCGTCGGCACTGCTGTCGCGCTCATCGGGACGGTGCTGCTGGGCGGGTGCAGTGCGGCTGGCGCGATCACCGGGGAACCGCCGGTTCGTGAGAGCGTGCGGCCGGCTCCCTCGATCGCGCCGACCACTGCGGCGTCCGCGACGCCGACCACGCCAGCGGAGCAGGGCGAGCTGCAGGTCACCGCGGCGACGCTCGAGGTGATCGACGAGTCGGCCGCGATCCCCCCGTACCGGCGCACCGACTTTGGCGACGGATGGGTCGACGTCGACGGCAACGGATGCTCGACCCGGCAGGACATCCTGCAGCGCGACCTCGAGGGCGAGACGCTCGCGAATGACGGCTGCACGGTGCTGACCGGCACGCTCCGCGTCGAGCCGTACACGGGCGCCACGCTCCAGTTCGCGCACGATCGCATCGGCGGCGACAGCCAAGCCGTGCAGATCGACCACATCATCAGCCTCTCGGCCGCGCACCGCGGGGGCGCGTGGGCGTGGAGCTACGAGGAGCGCGTCGTGTTCGCGAACGATCCGGCGACGCTGCTCGCGGTCGACGGCCCGACGAACTCGGCCAAGGGCGATCGTGGACCGGGCGACTGGATGCCGGAGGATCCGGGCTTCTGGTGCGAGTACGCGGGTCGCTACACGCAGATCGCGCACGACTACGCGCTGGCGGTCGCGAGCGAGGACAAGCGGATGCTCGTCGACGTGCTGGAGGCGTGCGGCTGAGGCTTGGTCTCGATACGCGCGCTTCGCGGGCTACTCGACCAGCGGTCGGGCCGGGTGGCGGGCTGAGGCGGCATGCGGGTTGCGGGCGTAAGGTGCCCGCGCAAGGCTTGCTGCGTGCCCGGCCGGGCCGACGCATCCGCCCGCCACGATCTCGGGAGGCCGCATGACCAGCGCTGTCGTCGTGGGCGCGGGGCCGAACGGCCTCACCGCCGCCGCCGTGCTCGCGCGCGCGGGACTCGAGGTGACCGTGCTCGAGCGCGCCGAGAGGATCGGCGGCGCCAGCGCGTCGATGCCGGCGTTCGGCGACCAGGCGATCATCGATCCCGGCGCATCGGGGCACCCGTTCGGCGTCACGAGCCCGGCCTTCCGCTCGCTCGGGCTCGAGCAGCACGGGCTCGAGTGGGTGCACGCCGACTACCCGATGGCGCATCCGCTGCCGGGCGGGCGCGCGGCGATCCTGCACCGCGACGCGGAGCAGACCGCGCGCGAGCTCGGCGTCGACGCGAAGGCGTGGCTGCGGATGCACGCCCCGGCGACCGAGGACCCGAACGCGACCGCCGAGGCCATCCTCGGGCCGCTGCTGCGGTGGCCGAAGGACCCGGTGCTGCTCGCGCGCTTCGGGCTGCGCGGCGCGTGGCCGGCGACGCTGCTCGCCCGCACGGTCTTCCGCTCCGGCGCGGCGCAAGCGCTGTTCGCCGGCTCGGTGACGCACGCGACGCTGCCGCTCGGGCATCCGCTCACGAGCGCGTTCGGGGTCGCGTTCGGCGGCGTCGGGCACTCGGCGGGATGGCCGTTCGCGAGGGGCGGGTCGCAGTCGATCGCGGATGCCCTGGGTCGCGTCGTCGAGGCGCACGGCGGCCGGATCGAGACCGGCGTCGACGTGACCGACCTGCGCGAGCTGCCGCCGGCCGACCTCGTGCTGCTCGACCTCACGCCGCGGCAGCTGCTGCGCGTCGCGCACGGCCGGATCGAGGGGCTCTACGCGAAGCGGATGGAGCGCTGGAAGTACGGCCCCGCGGTCTCGAAGCTCGACCTGCTGCTCGACGGGCCGGTGCCGTGGGAGGACGAGCGGGTCGGCCGGGCGGGCACCGTGCACTTGAGCGGCACGCTCGCAGAGATCGCGCACGCCGAGCGCGAGGTCGCGCTCGGCCGCATGCCCGAGCGCCCGTTCGTGCTCGCGACCCAGCCGAGCGTCGCCGACCCCGAGCGCGCGCCCGCCGGGCGGCACACGCTGTGGGCCTACGCGCACGTGCCGCACGGGTGGCCGGGTCACGCATCCGACGCCATCGAGGCGCAGATCGAGCGCTTCGCCCCCGGCTTCCGCGACCGGATCCTCGAGCGGCGGCCGATGACGCCCGCGGCGCTCGAGCTGTGGAACCCGAACCTCGTCGGCGGTTCGATCGGCGGTGGCACGCTCGCCGGCACGCAGCAGCTCGCGCGGCCGGTGCTCGCGAACCCCTACCGGGTGCCGATGCCGGGCCGGATCTTCCTGTGCTCGTCGTCGGTGCCGCCGGGCGGCGGCGTGCATGGCATGAGCGGCTGGCACGCGGCGCACGCGGCGCTCAAGGAGATCGGCGTGCACGAGAGCTGAGCGACGGGGCGGCTGCGTCCCCCACCGTCACTAGATTGACGAGCGTGAACCCGTCCCCCTCTCCCAGCTGGCAGTTCGACCTCTTCGGCTGGCTCGCCGGCGCTGCAGGCTCAGTGTTCGTGGCGCTGCTCATCGGTCTCGGTCTGTCGTTCCTCGGGATGCTCGCCACCTACTGGCTCATCCGCCTCGCCGTGCGCCACGGCACGATGGACACCGCACGCTGGCAGGCCGCGACGATGGCGCATCGCAGCGCCGAGGTCACGCCCGTCGTGGCGAGCGCATCGGCACCCGCACCGCGTGCCCGACCGCGAGCGCGCCGCGATCACGGCGTGCCGGTGCCGCCTCGGAGCACGATGGAGTGGTGACTGGGCTGACTCCCGCGTCGCCAGCGAGACTCTGAGCGGCGGCCACTTGTAGCGGCGCCTCCCGCTCACGACAGTGGTCTCGATACGCCCGGCTGCGCCGGGCTACTCGACCAGCGGAGGGGGTGAACCATGGAGTGGCTCAGCTGGCTCGACGCCCCGCACGCCGAGCTCGCTCGGCAGGTGCTGCAGCGCGGCACCGCCGCGATCTTCGCGATCGCGTTCCTCTCGACGCTGCTCCAGTTCCCCGCGCTGCTCGGGGAGCGCGGCCTCCAGCCCGCCCCGCGCTACATCGCCGCCGGCGGACTCGAGGGCGTCCCCAGCATCTTCCGGTGGCGCTACTCCGACCGGATGCTGCGCATCCTCTGCCTCGTCTGCATCGCGATCGCGCTCGCCCTCGTGACCGGCTTCCTGCAGTCGGGGCCGCCGTGGGCGCCGATGCTCGCGTTCCTCGCGCTCTGGATCGTCTACCTCTCGATCCTGCCGATCGGGCAGACGTTCTACGGCTTCGGCTGGGAGCTGCTGCTGTGCGAAGCGGGGTTCCTCGTCGCGTTCCTCGGGTCCGACGACCACGCTCCACCGGCGCTCACGCTGCTGCTCATCGTGTGGCTCGTGTTCCGGCTCGAGTTCGGCGCGGGCATGATCAAGCTGCGCGGCGGCAGCGAGTGGCGCGACCTCACGGCGCTCATGTACCACCATGAGACCCAGCCGATGCCGGGCCCGCTCAGCCGCCTGGCGCACCTGGCCCCCGCCTGGTGGCACAAGCTCGAGGTGCTCGGCAACCACGTCGCGCAGCTGATCGCGCCGTGGGTGCTCGCGGTCGCGTTCGTCGGCGCCACGGCAGCCGGCGCGATCGGCCGCGAGGGACCGGCGGCGGGCATCTCGCTCGCGTTCGCCGCAGTCGCGACCGCCGCGGCGGCGGTCATGATCCTCACGCAGGGCTGGCTCGTCATCACCGGCAACTTCGCTTGGCTCAACTGGATCACGATCGTGCTCGGCTTCGCCGCCGTCGACGATCGCGTGGTCGCGTGGCTCGCGCCCGCCTGGCCGTCGACGGGCGACTACGAGCCGACGCCCGTGTGGTTCGGCATCCTCACCATCGTCCTCTTCGTCGGCTACGCGTGGCTGTCGATCCCCTCGGTGCGCAACCTCTTCTCGCGCCGCCAGCTCATGAACGCGTCGTTCAACCGCTGGCGGCTCGCGAACGCCTACGGCGCCTTCGGCACCGTCACGAAGCAGCGCGACGAGATCGTCATCGAGGGCACGCTCGAGGCCGAGCCGCGGGACGACGACTGGGTCGAGTACGCGTTCAAGGGCAAGCCGGGCGACGTGCGGCGCGTGCCCGGCTGGTTCGCGCCGTACCACTTGCGGCTCGACTGGCTCATGTGGTTCCTCGCGCTCGGGGCGCGCGGACCGTGGTTCCGGATGCTGCTGGTGCGCCTGCTGGAGGCCGACGGGCCGACCCTGCGGCTGCTCGCGAACGATCCGTTCGGCGGACGTCGCCCCGCCTGGGTGCGAGCGCGCGTCTACCGCTACCGGTTCGCGACGCGGGAGGAGAAGCGCGCGACGGGACAGGTGTGGATGCGCGAGGGAGGCGCCGTGCTCGTCGCGCCCATGCAAGGCTCGGCGGTCGACGACTAGTGAGCCATCGCTGCGGCGCTGCGCTTCGCCCGCCGCGCCGCTCCGCGACTGCAGGTATAGGGCGAGTCGCTGGAATCGCGGGCGCAGAGGAGCAACACGCGCAATACCTACCTGTTCGTCCGAAGGCGACCAGGTCGCGGGTTACGGGTTCTGCACCTGCGGCCGGGACGCGGCCTCGCGGTCGATGCGGCTGCGGATCGCGCGCAGCGCGAAGACGACGGCGGCGAGGCCCGACTCCGGGCGAGCGCGGGTGACCGCCTCCTCGTAGAGGGCGTCGATCGCCGTGCCCGACGCATCCGACGCCTGCTCGACGCCGTCGAGCTCCTCCCACGCTCGCAGGTGCGCGGCGAGCGCCTCGACCGCGTCGGCCGCGAGGTGCCGCTCGGCCTCGTCGATGCTCACCTCGACCGGCTGCGCCCACGCGGCGCCCGCGAGTGCGTCGAGCACGTCGATCGAGCGGTGCACGACGGCCCGCAGCGCCGCGACGGCCTGCTCGTCGTGCTCGACGTCGTGGGGACGCAGCTTCGCGCGAGGGTTCAGCCGCCTGCTCTCGCGAGCCTCGCGCACGTCGTCGGCCAGGGCATCCACCCATCCCTCGAGCTCGGGACCCCACGCGGCCCAGTCCTCCCGCTCGGGCGGCCAGTCGCCGCGGAGCGTCTCGGCGAGCTCGTCGAAGCGATCGGCGAGATCGAGCACCGCCGAGTTGATGCGCCGGTGCGCCTCGCGATCGCGCAGCGGCGGACGGGCGAGCGCGTTGATGACGACGCCCACGACGAGGCCGAGCGTGAACTGGCCGACGTAGCCGGTCGCGTAGCCGTCGGGGTCGGCGCCGCCGAAGAGGATGACGAGCACCGCGACCACCGGCACGACGCTCGCGCCGATGCCGAGCGTCGCCGCGCCCTGCAGCACGACGCCGACGGCGCCGATGATGCCGATCTTCGCGAGGGCGGGGATGTCGATCCAGAGCATCGCGAGCCCGAGCGCCGCACCGAGCACGAGGCCGAGAGCCTGCTGCAGCGCCGCCCGCGCGATGGTGAAGAAGGTGGTGCCGACGGTGATGAAGGCGCCGAGCGGAGCGGCGTAGGCGTACTCCGAGAGCCCGCCGGGCAGGATCGAGCCGATGCCGAGCGCGACCATCGCCGCGACCGCCGTGCGCACGGC